>NZ_JBHFNS010000085.1:0-11776 GCF_041929135.1 Floridaenema fluviatile BLCC-F154
CAAACGACTGGGGAGAATCCGGCCTCTGGGTCTTCAATAGAGATATTGAGGATTTAAGCTGTTTCGTTGAACCAGTAATCTCAAGAGGTGATTCTGGGAGAATCCCCCGTCACAGCATCGCTTGACGGGGGAGTATGTCAATAGAGATGAGATTATCCCATCCAGCGACGATTAAGCACTACAGTAAAGTAGGGTTGTTTAGCTTAATTGCGATCGACACCATCCTCGCATTAATCTATTTAATAGAGGAGAGTTGCTTGGAGATCAAATTCCTGGTATCGGTTATCCTGTGTTCAAGCTGAGAGTCCGAATTAGTTTTAACTTGCAAGCAAAGAAAACTCATCAAATTTAATCACTGGTGAATTTGGTTCTCGCGTATCAAAACAATAACTGCTCACCGTACCATAGGCAGTATTTAAAATACTAAACACGGTGAGATCGTTACTTGCGATATATGGCAATGGTTGATTATTTTCATTAACTAAAGGTGCAATTGCGGGGATAATTGGATCTAATCCATTGGGGTTGCCAGTTGCAACATAATTTGCTGAGTTACTATCTGGTACAGGTCGTTTCTTCTCACCTAAAGCTGCACCGTAAGAGTTACCAACATTGGAAGTTTCGAGAAAATTAACGCCACTGGAATTAACGAAACGATTCCATAAATGAGAATGTCCAAAAAATACCAATTGTACTTTTGCGGCATTGAGTAATGGTTCAATATCCCGAATTAAGTAATCTTTTTCTTTCGGGTATTCATAGCGAATTGATTTAATTGTCCCATCACTATCTCGATCGATTGTTTGCACGGGATCGGTGAAGGGAGGAACTATATTATCTCCTAAAGTATGGGGTGGATGATGTAGCATTACTACTTTATATTTAGCTTGCTGAAATTCAGGACTATTCAATTCTTTTTCTAACCATTGATATTGGTTACTACCTTGATGAATTGGCTCGAAAATATGCTGTCCGTATCCCCAATTTTCGGGGGTGTTTAAGTCGCGATCGCTCTCCCGATACTTCCCCTTAACAGTACTAGCTAAACTCGGACTACGCCAAACACAAGCAGCAAATAATACTACTAACCGCACATCCCCGATCGTAATTGCATAATATTTTTCTCCCCCAGGACTATCATTAGGTAAAGTGAAAATCTCTTCGTAAGTATCTGTATTAAAAGAGTAATCCTTTAAATTAACTTTACCCTGATAAGTTTGTTTAGCAACTTCGCGAGGGAAAGTATCATAAAATTGTTCGCTTAAGCTGCTTGATTGGGAAAATCTTCCGATAACTTCGTGATTACCGATAGTGGGAAATATCGGCGCGTGTTGAATTATTTCTCCACCTTTATAAATAGTAGAAACACCATTTTTTTCTAATTTATAATTGGCTTTTCCTTGCAAGCAAGGGAAGAAAGCATGACCTCGGTTATCATCGAACCATTCGGAAGCGCGATCGGGAACATTCACCAAATCCCCCGCAAAAAAAACCGCATCAACTCTACCAATTATTTCAGTTACTTTTTGCAAATTCGCTGCCGTCATTGGCATTAATTGATGATCGGAAGTCAGTAATATTTTTAAACCTGTTCCTGGCAAAGGTTTAGCGGTAAGAGTAAACACTTTACTATTAATAATTTCCCCATCTTCCCTTTCACTACTAACTCGATAAGGAATTCTTTGACCCGGAATTAAACCCCTCACTTCTGCTTCATGTCGCCAAATATTCCGCCAAACGGGTTGTTGATAAACTTGATTTTCTGCGGTTTGCTCCCTAAATTTTGACTTTTGATCTTCGCGGGTGCGACTGAGCTTAATTGTGTTGGCTTTAACAATTTTTTCTAAGTTATAGCCAAAGGTAACGGTGTGGCGAGAACCGAGAAATTCTGTAAACCAAACTACTCGAATCGAGTTTTCTGTCGGAAGTTGCAAAAATGGATCGGTTAATAGTTGCGGTTGGGAAGACATAATCAGAGAAAGTAGGCCAACTCTGCCATTAATTTACCAGTAAATCAACTTAAAATAGTAGAAAATTCTTCCCAGTTACCTGAATCTTTTTGGCGGAGACGTTCATCCTCAACAAACTTTGCCCATTTTTCTCGAATCTGATTCTTATTAACGCGAATCTGTACCCTGATTAGGGCCACCAACCACTTTAACATCTCCTCCTGGCGCTTCCGGTTCAGCACCAGAGCGAACATCAGTACCAGATTCTTGACCTGTCATGCGGGATCTTTCATCTAGCGGGGTGTTACCTTCTTCTGTGGTTGGTATATGTTCTGATTTGTACTTGGCATTTTTTTGCCGATCGTCCTCTGCTTTATTCTTCATAAATTTGTACACTCTTCAACAGGTTATTCCACAAGAGTAGTCTTTAGTTTCTTGCAAGTATTCTATCTTCAGGGGGTGATTAACTCGTTTATAGTTGAGATAGTCTGATTATTCACTTTCTAGGGAAAAGTAAAGTTTTTTATCATCTTTAACCAAAGGTTTGAGAAGGTGGTAAATTAATAATTGAAGCTTCAAGAGCTTCTCAGATAGAGATTACAGCCCAAGTCCACTATTAAATTAAGGAGGAAAGTAGCTGTTTCATTTACTATCTATTGTGTTAACGAACAACAGCACTCAACAACTAGAAAACTGATATTTCCTCAACTGAAAAAGGGGAGTAAGACAACTGGATCTGAGTTTTTCATTGTCGCTCCAAGTTGAAGTAATTAACAGAGGAAATCACTCGGTAAGTCCAGTTTGGGTGCTGTTGTTGTTGTGAGTATTTATATTTTTCAGGCTGAAGTTGCTATATATAATTTTGTCAGATAAACGAGACGAACTTGACCTTGATTGTCAGAAAATCGATCGCAAAACTCCCCCAACTTCAAAATCAATTCTGCTAAAGCAGTTCCTTCTTGAGGTGTAAAACCTTGGCTTCTGGCTAATCCAACTAATCCGACTAAATCCAAATGTTGCTCAAAAGTAAAACTATGACAACGCAGGTTTTTAAAATAGGGAAGCCATAATCCTTGCCAAAATAATTGATATTGCAAAGACTGGAGTAATGTTTTTATTTGTGATGAAGATGAGGTTTGATTTTGTCGATCGCTCCCAGCTGCAAACAGTAACTTAGTGTAAGCTTGAGAAATCACATCTGTTTGCTGCCAAAAATTCCACATTAAAGCCACTCTTCCCCCAGGTTTGAGAATGCGGTGAAACTCCGCCAAACTTTTGATAAAATCAAACCAATGAAATGCTTGAAAAGAAATTACTAAGTCTACAGATGCCGTTTCTAAAGGAATTTTTTCAGCTGTTCCAGTTAAAAACTTGACCCTTTCATGAGGTTTTGCAGCTAGAAACATATCTGGGTTGGGTTCGATCGCAAATACCCGCACACCTCGATTTGCCAACAATCTCGAACTGATTCCTGTACCCGCACCAATATCAGCCGCTAATAATTGATTTGGAGATGGTAAACCTGACAAGATTTTATCAATTGCTGCCTCTGGATAAAGAGGACGGTATTTTTCGTAATCTTCACCAACATTGCAAAAGTAACTTAAAGGATTAGTTACTAACTCTTTAGGATTAGAAAAATCAAAACTCATTTATTTTTTTGCTAATTTGAGCAACTTTCTATTACCAAAAGTCTGGCGAACTAATCGAGCCATAAAAATAATACTCGAACTTGCCAGACGATAACTTTTACGCACAATATTGAGCAAAAAATAAGGTACTTTTAACCGCAGAGGATAAAACAAAGGAAGGTATAGCCAATAGTATGCTTGCTTGAGATGATCCCATTTACTACAAGTTTCCAAATGTAGAAAATCAGAAATATCTACAACTAATCCTCTTCCTTCATACATCATCACATTCCGACCATGAACATCATGGGGGTAAAGTCCACGACTTCTGGCATACTCCAAAGCTGCGTCAATATCTTGGATAACTTGTTTGGGAATTTGCAAACCTTTGGAAAGGCAATCGTAGAGAGTGACTCCATACAAGCGTTTCAGGACTAAAACGCCATTTTCGCCGTAGAAACACTGAGAAAATGCCGGATGAGCACCTAAGCGACGGTAAACTTCCAATTCCTCCTCAAAACCCGGACGGGAAGGAGCGTAAATCTTCACTACCACTTCTGGATAATTGGGATGACAGAGGACTGCGGCGTAGTTTCCTGCGCCAACAAGTTGCCAAGGTGCGGGTAAATGATGCACTACTACTGGATCGTGAGGATCGATGCTCGCAATTTGTAGCTCCGACAGTAGTTCGGTGCGAATAATCTCTACTAACTGATTAATATGCAGTTGCTCCATATAGACCTTAATATCTGGTTTCGAGATGGCCCAAGAACATTAGCGATCGTAATTAATCTACACTTCTGAAACTGTAATTCCTACTTCTAGAACTGGCAACTAGCTACACAGTCAGAGTTCAGCGGCTCCAACCCTTGTCGCTGAAGGTTTTTGTTCGCCATAGCTAAAACTTATCTTAACTCTCAGCAAGTCTAATACCACAACTCATTTAATCTCTTGACAGTTTGTAAATAATTCGTTACATTTATTTACATAAGTTAACAAAGAGAGAGAGAAAAACAAATGTACACCACTGATGACAAAGGCATTTTGAACAACTACGCTGTTGAACCCACCGTTTACTACGCTGAGTACCCTTCCCAAGAGCAACAGCAACGCTACCTTTTCCAAGGTGCGGCAGCAATTCTGTTCGTTAGCTTGTTAGTTTTGACTGCTTTCGGGGTTAGCTAAGGATTTATTAAGATTTGAGCCAAAGTGAATCGCGTCTAATTATCGGAATTCTCCTCTGAGCCTCAGCCTAAAAAAAGCTGAGGTTTTTGCTGTTTTCGTGGAATTAGCGATAACTTGATCGGAAGTAATCACGTTTACCGATCGATTATGAAGTTAGAAAGTCAGAACCAAGATTTGACATTGTTTGGGCTACCAGCAGAACAGGGAAGATGGTTATTAATTCCTTTGGGGATGCTGGTTTTGCTTTGTTTGGGAACAGTTTATTCTTGGAGCATTTTTCGCAAGCCGTTAGAAGCATTACTTAACATTGGAGCAACGGAAAGTTTATTACCTTATACCGTTGCCTTGGTTTTTTATGCCACATTAATGCCAATTACGGGTTTTTATGTCGATCGCATCGGCACCCAAAAAATTGCTGCTTTTGGTGGTTTAATTGTCGGAGTGGGATACATTCTTTCCAGTTTCGCTAGCAATATTTCCATGCTGACACTTACCTATGGAGCGATCGCGGGAACTGGCGTTGGCATTACTTATGGAATACCGATGGTAGTTTCGGCTCGCTGGTTTCCCGATCGCAAAGGTTTAGCTGTTGGTTTAACTATTATTGGTTTTGGATTATCTCCCTTAGTAACGGCTCCCTTAGCAAAAGGTTTGATTGATGCTTTTGGAATTAGACAAACTTTGTTGATTCTGGGGATTGTTTTTACGATCGCTATTTCCTTAATTTCTCTTACTTTGAAAGTACCGCCTCCAGAATGGAAACCACAGGGGAAAAATTTTGCTAAAATTACCCAAATTTCTATACCAAGCAATCGCCCTAATATGTTACAAACTCGCTCGTTTTATGGGTTGTGGATTTGTTACATGATTGGGGCTTTAGTTGGTTTGAGTGCGATCGGAATTTCTAGCCCCGTAGCTCAGGAAATTATTCAACTCGATCCAATTGTCGCAGCGAGTACAGTTTCTTTATTTGCTCTGTTTAATGGTTTGAGCCGTCCATTATTTGGCTGGTTAACCGATCGCTTTCCAGCAAAATATGTTGCCACTGGAACTTACGTTTTAATTATCATTGCTTCCATTTTGATGCTCAACGCTAGTTCTGGAGAAGTCGCTACATATATAATTGCTTTCTGTTTATTTTGGTTTTGTTTGGGAGGATGGTTAGCGATCGCACCCACGGCAACCTTGAATTTATTTAAACCGGAAAATTATGCCAAAAATTACGGCATTGTCTTTACAGCTTACGGTGTCGGCGCACTTTTAGGAACTTTAGTTGCTGGCAGAATTCGCGATCTATTTGGCACCTACACCTACGCTTTTTATCCCACAGCTTTTCTTGCTGTAATTGGGATTATTGTTGCCATGACAACATTGAAACGCGAACACATTTAAATCATCAATCATTCCAGTACAAAATTAATCGAATCTAATATTCCGGCGATCGCTAAGCTGTTACGCATTTAAAAGTCATATTGTAGGGTGCGTCAGATTTAGATATTTTCCTTTCTACATAGGCTTTACCGTCTGACGCACCCTACTCGTTAATAAGTGATTTAAATGCGTAACAGCTTAGGACTTACGCACTCTCAGCCTGAAACCCAGATCCCCCCTAGCCCCCCTTACCAAAGGGGGGAATTTCTCAAGCCCCCTTACCAAGGGGGTTGGGGGATCTGAGTGCGTAAGTTCTAAATTTATAGGATTAATTAAGAGGATCGAAGCGATTGACAAAAGCGGCTACCGGAATCATTGCTACGCCGATAAGTAAGCAAATTAACCATTGATTAAGGTTCAATGGTGCTGTGTAAAACAACCTATTCATTAGACTCCACTGGCTAAAGATAATTTGCAAAATTATCGTACAAACAATTCCAATGCCAATGGCTGGTGCATCGTTAATTTGTGCCACTCTCCCGCGAAGTTTCTTAGCGATCGCACTTGCCCATTGACTAATACTTAAAAGATAAAACAATCGTCCGGCTACTAATGCTTGAATTGCCATTGTCCGAGCTAAAGCAATATTTCCGCTAGTTCCTTGAATCCACTCAAAAACACCAAAAATTAAAATCCAATTAAAAACAGAAATCACGATTATTCGCTGTAAAAGTTGGCGATTAAGTAAAGATTCATTGGGATTGCGTGGAGGACGTTGCATCACCCGTTCGGTTTTTGGCTCAAAGGCTAAAGGAACTGTCATGGCGATCGAATTTACCATATTTAACCACAGCACTTGTAAAGATAAAATCGGCAAAGCTCTGGCTAACAATACACTAATTAAAATTGTCATTGATTCGCCGCCATTTACAGGCAAAATAAATGCGATCGCTTTTTGCAAATTTCGATAAACAGTACGTCCTTCTTCCACCGCTGCTTCAATAGAAGCAAAATTATCATCAGTCAAAATCATATCAGCAGCTTCTTTCGCTACTTCTGTCCCCGCTTGTCCCATTGCAATCCCAATATCTGCTTGTTTGAGCGCAGGTGCATCATTGACACCATCCCCCGTCATCGCCACAATTTCACCTTTAGATTGTAAGGCTTCAACTAATCGTAATTTCTGTTCGGGAGCGACACGAGCAAACACCGATCCATCTTCTACAGCGGTTGAGAGTTCCTGTCGATCCATTTGGGCAATTTGCTGTCCCGTAAATGCCAGAACTTCCCGATGTTTACTTAATCCCATTCGGGATGCGATCGCTTTTGCAGTCACCGCATGATCGCCTGTAATCATCTTCACTTCAATCCCCGCATTTTGACAGGCTTGCACAGCTTTAATCGCTTCCTGTCTTGGCGGATCGATCATTCCTTGTAATCCAGTTAAAACCAAATCTTCTGCAATATCTTTATGATCTACAGATTCCTGATTTGCTGATACTTCTTTCATCGCAAAAGCTAACACCCGCAAACCTTGCTGCGCCATAGCATCAACTTCTCGATGCACAATTTCTGAGTCTAACGGAATCAAATTTCCCTGAGAGTCTAACATATTTTGACTCCGAGAAATCAAAGCTTCAACTGAACCTTTAACATAAATAATCCTTGATTTATCATTACTTGAATTTCCTTGTTCCCCAGTCCCCAATCCCCAGTCCCCAATCCCTCCTTCATGCAAAGTTGCCATATATTGAAACTCTGATTCAAAAGGAATTACATCAATTCTGGGCATTTCTTTTTCTAAATCTGCCTGAGTTAATCCCATTTTATTACCAACTGCAATTAATCCGCCTTCAGTTGGATCGCCGATTACTTGCCACCTTTGATCTTTAAATTCTAAATGGGAATCATTACATAATAAACCGCTAATTAAACACTGTAATAAAACTGGAGAATTTGTCAAATCAACAGGCTGATTATCTAACAGAATTTCCCCATCAGGAGCATAACCTGTACCAGTGACAGTGTAATTTTCACCACCTGCATAAATAGCTTGTACAGTCATTTGATTTTCTGTTAATGTTCCTGTTTTATCGGAACAAATAACAGTAGCACCACCCAGAGTTTCTACAGCTGGTAATTTACGGACAATGGCATGACGACGCGCCATTCGAGAAACGCCGATCGCCAAAGTAATAGTAACAACAGCGGGTAAACCTTCGGGGATTGCACTAACAGCTAAAGCTACAGCTGCTTCAAACATTTTTACCCAGGTATTACCATATCCCAAACCAACAGCAAAAGTGAGTGCTGCTACTCCTAAAATTACGTAAAGTAAGATGCGACTGAACTTGTCAAATTTGCGCGTTAATGGCGTTGACAGACTCGTTTTCTGCTCCATTAATTGCGAAATTCGCCCGGTTTCTGTAGATTCTCCGATCGCAACTACAACACCTTTTCCCTGTCCAAAAGTCACAAAACTACCAGCATAAACCATATTAGTTCGTTCGGCTAAAGCTGCATTGCGATCGATCGTTTTTGTGTCTTTTTCTACTGCTATTGATTCACCTGTAAGTGCTGATTCATTAATTTGTAAATTTCGCGCTTTTATCAGTCGCAAATCTGCTGGTACTTTGTCTCCAGAGGTGAGAATTACTAAATCTCCTGGTACTAATTCTGTAGAGGGAACTTTAACTTTTTGACCGTTGCGTAAAATGGTAGCATCTGTTTGAACGGAAGAAGCTAAAGCAGCGATCGCACTTTCTGCTTTTGATTCTTGCACATATCCAATAATCGCGTTAATTAAAGTTACGCCCCAAATTACCCAAGCATTTACCCATTCTCCCAAAAAAGCTTTCACTGCACCCGCAATCAATAAAATATACAAAAGCGGTTGGTTAAATTGAAGAAGAAATCTCACTACAGGACTTTTTCCCGCTTTTCCCTTCAGTTCATTAGCACCAAAACGTTCCTGTCGTTTTGTCACTTCACCTGATGTTAATCCCCTTTCTAAATCGCTGTCTAAATGCTTAGAAACCTCTTGTACAGACAAGTTGTGCCATTGCTGCGACTGACTTTTCTCATTTGTTGTTGCTGTCATATTATTTGCTCCAAGTCTTACTATTGGTAGATGAATTAAAAATCAAACTTGTGTAGAGAAGGAATTGATAATTCGCTAATTTTCTTCAATTGTAGCAGTAAAAAAATGAAAGATAGACGCGATTCAAAACTCAGAAAACTACCTTTTTGAATATGACTGAACCAATTTATTAAACTATTATTCATTTAGTCTAAGCTCTAATTTACCCTAGAAAATTTGCTAGGAAATTTCATTGTTGGTTTTAACTCAACCAATTAAAGTTACAGAAATTGAAGGTTAAAAGTGATGAAGGGATTAAAAGGTAAAAACGCATTAGTTACTGGTGCAACTTCGGGAATTGGTCAAGCGATCGCAGTTCGTTTAGCTCAAGAAGGTGTTAACGTTGCTATCAACTATCGCCAAAGTCCCGATGATGCTTCCGACACCTTAGAAATGTTGGAATTAGCTTGTGAAGAAATTCGTGGTTGTGGTGTCAAAAATGTATTAGTACAAGGCGATGTTTCCCAAGAAAAAGATGTTATGGAAATGGTAAACACCGCAATTGAAAATTTGGGTAGCCTCGATATTCTGATTAATAATGCCGGAATTCAAATCGAAAGTGCGGCTCACGAAACTAAAATTGAAGACTTCGATCGCGTATTAGCCGTTAATCTCCGAGGTGCTTATATTTGCGCTCGTGAAGCAATTAAACATTTCCTCGATCGTCAAATTCCCGGTATAATTATTAACGTTTCTAGCGTTCATGAAATCATTCCCCGACCTCACTATTTGAGCTATTCTATCAGTAAAGGCGGTATGGGAAATTTGACCAAAACCTTAGCTTTAGAATACGCTAGCCAAGGTATTCGAGTAAATGCGATCGCCCCTGGAGCCACAATTACTCCCATTAACAAAGCTTGGATTAACGATCCAGAAGAAAAAGCAAAAGTAGAAAGTCACATTCCCATGAATCGAGCCGGAACCGCTGAAGAAATGGCGGCAACTGTAGCATTTTTAGCATCAGAAGAAACCACTTATATCACCGGACAAACTTTATTTATTGATGGTGGTTTAACACTTTACCACGACTTTAGCGAACCCTGGTCAGCTTAGAGTTAAAGATTCACCCTGTACATTGTTGCGCTTTGGCGCTAATCTGGCGATAAAGCGCAACAACGTATCTTTGCACAGCGAAAAGCTTCTTTAAGCATAATTCCCGGCACTGTCATGTAAGCTGTTACGCATTTAAATCACTTATTAACGAGTAGGGTGCGTCAGACGGTAAAGCCTATGTAGAAAGGAAAATATCTAAATCTGACGCACCCTACAATATGACTTTTAAATGCGTAACAGCTTATGTTTATCTTGCTTCTCTAATTGGTGACTTAGCGATGTTAAGAAAACCTAATCAAGCAAGCAATTTAGAAACCAAAATTGTTCAATGGTTGATTCGGGGAATAGGATTACTAGCTACAATTACCGTAACAGTTTATTTAGCCCACCTGACTGAAAAAGCTTTAAACACAACTCTTTAAATTAGGAAAAATCAGACAATGTTACAACCGACAATAACTAAATTGATAGTTCCCCAACCGGAAAAGAAAACGATAACTCCTATATTCACCAAAAACACCACAAAACTAGTTAAACTCTTTTTTCTGACACTAACAGCATTTAGTTTTAGCTTAATATTTACCGCAGAACCAGCTTTAGCACAAGAATCAGCCCAAAATACTTTACTATTTAATCCTCAACAATGGTTACGAAATGCTTTAGAGTGGATTGAAGGACTTGGTTCGGTAGGTGCATTAGCATTTATCGCACTTTATATTATTGCCACCGTCGCCTTTTTACCAGGTTCAATTCTCACCCTTGGTGCTGGTGTTGTCTTTGGGGTAGTTATGGGTTCCTTTTATGTTTTTATTGGTGCAACTATTGGCGCTACTGCTGCATTTTTAGTTGGGCGTTATTTAGCTCGAAATTGGGTTGCTAAGAAAATTGCAGATAAGAAAAATTTTGGGGCGATCGATCGAGCAGTAGGAGAAGAAGGATTTAAAATAGTTTTATTAACTCGCCTTTCTCCGATCTTTCCCTTTAACCTATTAAACTATGCTTATGGTGTAACTGGAGTTTCTCTCAAAGACTTTGTTCTCGCTTCCATTGGCATGATTCCCGGCACAATTATGTATGTTTATATCGGTTCTTTAGCTGGTAGTATTGCTACAATTGGAACTCAATCTCAACCAGGTAATCCTAACGCACAATGGGCAATTCGGATTATTGGTTTTATCGCTACAGTTGCAGTCACAATTTATGTAACAAAATTAGCTCGCAAAGCTTTAGAAACGGAGGTTTTATAATTGGCAGTTGTAGTTGTAGGGTGCGTCAGACTATAAATCTCAGTAACAACATCAAGATTTTAACTTCTGACGCACCCTACGGAATCAAGTTTTATGATTAGTGCGTCAGACTATAAATCTCAGTAACAACATCAAGATTTTAACCTCTGACGCACCCTACGGAATCAAGTTTTATGATTAGTGCGTCAGACTATAAATCTC
>NZ_JBHFNS010000001.1:0-11148 GCF_041929135.1 Floridaenema fluviatile BLCC-F154
AGAGACGAAAACGCCGCGATTAACATTCTAATCAAGGCATTGCAAATACTTGGCTATGTATCAAATACGCTAGGGCATAGCGAAATTAACGCTTGCGGAGAGACGACCCTCTACTTGGACTTGGAAACAACGCTCAAGCAAGGTCACTCGTTGAAGCAAGAATCTCCCGTCACAGCGTAGCTTGACGGTGAGAGTGTCAACAATTAGCTTTTAGGAGTACCAACACCAGGGGTTTCTTCTTTTTTCACTTCTGGAACAACAGAGGGACGTTCTTTATCTTCCCAGCCTACGGGACGCTTCGAGTTATACCAAGCTATTGAGCCGATCGTCACAGCAGCAATAAATCCAACCACATAAACTAAAGTAAAAGACACCGGAAAATGAGGGGCATTAGCCGCGGCTTCCATAAGTAAACTCATCTTCTAACAACTCCTTAAATTTCACATTATCTAAAGTATAAAGAATTGAACCCAATAGTCATCCTCCAGAAGTTCGAGGCTAAAAGGCAGAGGAACAGGGGTACAGGGAAGCAAGGGAGCAGGGAAGCACAAAGAAAACTCAAAACTTCCCCAGTCCCCTCTTCCCTATCTAATCTGGTGACTATTGAGTTCAAAAGTTGGTTTGGGTTTAGCTGCGGGTGCAGGTGCAGGTGCAGATCTCCTTGTAGTTGGTGTTTGAGTCCGAGAGCGAGTGCTGGAGGAACTAGATCCACTAGAACGGTTGTATGTTCTGCGCCGCCGTGGTTGATATTGGGTAGTTCTCGACTGCTGAACGTTGCTGCGTCTCTGACGTACTACAGGCTGTTGTCTTGCGGGACGGCTAGTGTTGGTTGGAGTAGAGCGACGACGGTAACGGGGTCTAGTTTGGGTGTTATTAGAAGTGCCAGAGTTACTGCGATAGTAGCGACGACGGGGACGATATCTGGTTCGGGTACCACTAGAACTAGAACTACTAGAAGTAGAAGTAGCAGCGGCGTTTTGAGAATAGCGACGGCGGGGACGGGAGACGGTGGGTGTACTGCTGGTAGCGGTGCTCACTTGTCTCTGGGATGAGCGCCTACCTTCGCTGCTGCTATTGTTTGTTTTGCTAGCTGTGGCTCGAATGTTAGACATTTTTCCAGGTTTGATCGGTTCGAGAGCCACTGTTCCTTTGCGCCCTTCTAGTTTAGGACGATCGGGGAATTTCTCGATCGGGATATTTTCCACCGCTTTCACCATAAATTGATTCCAAGTTCGGGCGGCGGTGGCACTAGTTCCCCAAGTCGGGGAATTATCATCATTTCCTAACCAAACACCTGTAACTAGTTGGGGAATGTAGCCGACAAACCACAAGTCACGGGCTTGATCGGAAGTACCTGTTTTGCCTGCGACTTCGCGATCGAACAACCGGGCTGGACGACCTGTGCCATCATTTACCACGTCTTGCAACATCCAACTCATGATCGCGGCTGTTTCTTCATCCAAAGCTCTTTTAGCCTGGGGCTTCGCCTCAAAGATTACCTTACCCTGTTGGTCAATTACACGGCGAATTCCGTGACCTGGGGTGTGCATACCCTTAGCGGCAAAAGTACCATAAGCGTTAGTCAATTCTAAAAGATTCAATTCGGAAGCGCCCAAAGCCAGAGAATAAGTAGGCTTGAGTTCGGACTTAATGCCCATTTCCCGAGCCAGATTAATCACAGGTTGAAATCCCGTATTCATTAACACTTTTACGGCAACTGTGTTAATTGATAAAGTCAGGGCATCTCGCATTGAGATCCAGCCTTTATGGTCATCGTTGTAATTGCGTGGCGTATAATCATCTACTCGGAAAGGCGCATCCAAGTAACCGCGAAAGGGAGAGATTCCACCAGCAATAGCCGTGGTGTACAAAAATCCTTTAAATGTCGATCCTGGTTGACGTTGGGCTTGGGTGACACGATTAAATTGAGTATTTTCAAAATCTGTTCCCCCTACCATTGCTTTAACTTCACCATTACGGGGGTCGATGGCGACTAAAGCGGCTTGTTGAAATCCTTGTTCTTTGCCGCGTTCGCTAATTACTTCGTCTACGACTTCTTCGGCTACTTTTTGCCACTCAGGATTTAGGCTAGTTTCTACGGTTAAACCACCTGCTTCGATCGCATCTTGTGGCACATACTTCGGTAATTCCTGTTGAATATAGGAAGTAAAGTAAGCTGCCTCGGTGGACAGTCGTTTCGGTAAAGCTGGCTTGAGCGCCAAAGGTTCCGCACTAGCAACTTGCGCTTGGTCTTTAGTAATAAAACCTGCATCTACCATGCGGTTTAATACTATATTGCGTCTTTCTAAAGCTATTTTGGGATTGGCGATCGGTGAAAAAGTCGAAGGCGCAGGTGTCACTCCCACAATCGTCGCTATTTCTGGCAAACTCAAATCACTAGTTGGCTTACTAAAATAAACCCAAGCTGCATCAGCAACCCCGTAAGCACCTTCACCCAAATAAACCAAGTTCAAGTACCGTTCCAGAATCTTATCTTTGCTCATCTCGCGCTCAATTTTCTGCGCCAGCATCACTTCCCGAACTTTCCGTCCAATGCTGCGTTCTTGATTGAGAAAAACAATTCTGGCTAGCTGTTGAGTAATGGTACTACCACCTTCCACCACGTTTCTAGCATTGATATTAGACACAAAAGCCCGTCCCACACCTTGCCAGTCTACTCCCTGATGTTGGTAAAAGCGGCGGTCTTCCGAAGCAATAAACGCTTGCACCAGTTGGGGTGGCATTTGCTCTAATTGCAGCTTTTCTCTAGTAGCGGGGCCAACCTGTTGCAGGATTTTTCCGTCTTCGGCTTTGATGGTGAGAGTTCCGTCGCGGACAAAGGTGAGAACATCATTCGGTGAAGGTAAGTTGCGCTCCAATGTCCACCAAGTAATCCCTGTCGCTAGTGCGCCACCACCTAATGTAACTGCTGCTCCAGTGGTAATCCAGAATTTCTTGGTTCGATATACGGGATTATGGGGATTTAACCACGGTGAATTTAGGACTGATTGGGGAATATGTAATTTAGTGGCAATGTTTTTAGTAGTCTGTTTGACAGTACTCAGCAGATTGGTGCTAGTAGTTTCCTGATTTTTCGTAGCATTTTCTTCTGGCTGGGCAGCTGCCATTTCTGCTTCCATCGCAGCGGAAAAACTCCCCAGTTCTTCTAAACTGTTAGTTGGAGATGGCGTAACCGGATCTACAGGTGTTTCTTGAATTGTTGTGGCAGCATCCTTTGTGGAAGAAAGGGAAGAAGTAACAGGCAATAAGGAATGATGATCCTGTTCCCCGTTCCCAGTTCCCTGTTCCCCGTTTTCGGTGGTTTGCTGAATTTCTGTTTCTCTGCCAGAGGTCTGTTCCGGTTTAGATTCAGAGCCACTGAACTTGGTCGAAATTTCTTGCAGTTTGGGAATAAATTTTGTCACGATACTGCCTCACACACGACACAGGCCAAGTTTAAACTCGTTTTATTTTCAGTTTATTTATCGAATTTGCGCTCCTATACCTCTCCGTAATAGACCATCGGGATCAGAGGGAGTCACTATATGAGTTAGAATTCTAACTCATCTCTTCACTTTAGACACTCTACAAGAATTTGGATTTTTTTATTTTGCTGTTTCCCAGCTTGCCCCCACAATTGCCAACCGTCATTAGGTTAATCTAGTCTTCGGTTCTGGTCAATTAGCCTACAACCGAATGATTTAGCAGAAGGTAGAAGGCAGAGGGCACAAGGCAGAGGGCAGAAGCAAAAGCGTTAAAAACAAAGTTTTTAGCCTTTCGTCCTGGCTTAACGGTCTTGGCGCGATCGCATTGACAGGAATCAGCCAAGCCGAATATTCTATGATGTTGCTGCTTTTGTCAAGATACTCACTCAGTAGTTTGTCTTGTCAATTCCCCTGTACCATATTTAAAATCAAAATTTGGTTGGTGAAGGAATACTCATAATTAAGGAGCCCTGTGAGGATGAAGGTCAAAACATTTGCTGCTATTATCGGTGCTGCTTCAGTACTAGTTGGTTGTGAATTTAATTTGTGGGGGCCAAGTATTAGTGATGTCTTAGTCTGCGAAAAGGCTAGTCTTGCAGAAGGTTGTGCCAACAATCAAAATACTTTTAAAACAACTACTCCCCGGATCTTTGCTACAGCTAAATTAGATAATGCTGTAGAAGGAACTCAGGTGCGAGTATTGTGGCGCTTAGTCCAAGGCAAAACAGCCAAAAATGTGCGGATCTATGAGAAAGAATTTACCACCAAATTAGATCAAAATCAAATCACTACTGCTTTAGCTCCGGCAAAAGCTTGGCAACCTGGAAGTTACGAAGTTTCCTTTGTAGTAGTTGGCAATGAATCATCTGGTGGAGAAACCCAAAAGTTTCAAGTTAAATAAGTAAATTTGTCCCTTTATTGCTAACAGGCAGAAGGCTTTATTACAGGAGTCAATTGATTTTAGATTGACGATTTTAGATTTATTCTGTCTTCAAAGACGGGGTTTTTAGCAAACCATCCCAAATCTAAACTCTAAACTCTAGAATTTTCGATCGGAATTTAGAATAATTTCCTTTCTTTTGTCTCCTGTTTCCTGTCTTCTGTCTTTTGCTTTTTTCCTTTTGCCCAAATCAGTTTAATTCATGAACAATATTGATTTTTTGGGATTTCTAGCTGCGAGTTTAACGACGATCGCTTTTTTACCCCAATTGGTAAAAACCTGGAAAACAAAGTCAGCCGGAGATGTTTCCTTGGTAATGTTATTTACCTTTTGTATGGGAGTATTTCTCTGGTTATTATACGGTATTTTCATCCAGTCTTGGCCTGTAATTACGGCTAATTTTCTGACTTTAATTTTTAACTTGCTAATTTTATCGCTTAAGATCAGATATGAATAAGTACAATGATGTTGAAATCGATCGCTTGTGAACTCCGATATATTTGCTGCTGAACGTTTGCTATTTACCAAAGCAACGCCAAATACCGATGCTATTCCCACAATCTTTGCTTTTCCTAATGAGTATACAGTGGGCATAACTAGTCTTGGCTATCAAATTGTCTGGGCAACTTTGGCAATGCGTTCGGATTTAGAAGTCAAAAGATTATTTACTGATATTCACGAACAGTTACCGAGAAATCCTGAGTTAGTCGGATTCTCTGTATCTTGGGAACTTGATTATATCAATATCTTAAATTTACTGGAATTCCTCGAAATTCCCCTGCGTTCATCTAGACGATCGGATTCAGATCCGCTAATATTTGGTGGCGGGCCAGTTTTAACTGCTAATCCCGAACCTTTCGCTGATTTTTTCGATATCATTCTGTTAGGAGATGGGGAAAATCTCTTAGGTGATTTTATTGATACTTACCAAGAAGTTCGTCACGCTGATAGGCAAACTAAACTGCAAAGATTAGCTCAAGTTCCTGGGGTTTATGTTCCTAGTTTATATGAAGTTACCTATCAAGAAGCTACAGGTTTAATTAAATCAATTCAACCAATTAATAACGAGATTCCGGTTCAAGTTGAAAAGCAAACTTATCGGGGAAATACTTTATCTGCTTCTACTGTTGTTACAGAAAAAGCGGCTTGGGAAAATATTTATATGGTGGAAGTGGTACGCAGTTGTCCTGAAATGTGCCGCTTTTGTTTAGCAAGTTATTTAACTTTGCCTTTTCGGACTGCGAGTTTAGAAGGTTCTTTAATTCCGGCGATCGAAAAAGGTTTAGAAGTAACTGATAGATTGGGATTGCTTGGTGCGTCGGTAACTCAGCATCCTGAGTTTGAAATTTTGTTGGATTATTTAGCGCAACCAAAGTATGATAATATACGATTGAGTATTGCTTCGGTGCGAACAAATACGGTAACAGAAAAGTTGGCGGAAATTTTAGCAAAAAGGGATACTCGTTCAATTACAATAGCCGTAGAAAGTGGTTCGGAAAGATTACGAGAAATTATTAATAAAAAACTGCAAAATCAGGAGATTATCCAAGCAGCTATTAATGCAAAAGCCGGAGGTTTAAAAGGAATTAAACTTTATGGGATGGTGGGAATTCCGGGAGAAGAATCTGCTGATTTAGACGCAACTGTAGCGATGATGCGAGAAATAAAAAAAGCTGCACCTGGATTAAGATTAACTTTAGGATGTAGCACTTTTGTTCCGAAAGCACATACACCTTTTCAATGGTTTGGGGTGAATAATCAAGCAGAAAAAAGATTGAAGTATTTGGAAAAGAAATTAAAATCACAGGGGATAGAATTTCGTCCCGAAAGTTATAATTGGTCGGTAATTCAAGCTTTGATTTCTCGTGGCGATCGCAGACTGTCCCATCTGTTAGAATTAACTCGTGATTATGGCGATACTTTGGGTAGTTATCGTCGCGCTTTTAAAGAATTGCGGGGAAAATTGCCAGAGTTAGATTACTATGTTCATGCTAACTGGGATGTAGAGCAAGTTTTACCTTGGAGTCATTTACAAGGACTTTTGCCAGTAGGAACATTGCAAAAACATCTTAGCATGGCGATCGCCAATTTCCCCGAAACAAAAGATTAATCTTAATTCCTAAGTTTTCAAAGAAATATTAAGAATAATAGGCAATAGCCGAATTAGGAGACTAGGCTGGTGAAGATCTAAAACTGTTGACTTTTACTCGGAAATTTAGAGGAGAAATTTATCCATGCTAAGGGGAATAACTGAGTATAATTACCAAAGAGTATTTCGGCAAATTGGTGTAGGTTTTGGTGTATCTTTGTGCTTATTAGCGATCGCAGAAATCGCGAAAATTAATCCGGTTAAAGCTAACAATATAATAATTGCCCAAGAAGCCTCCGTTTGCGAAAGTAGCGGTGGTAGTCAATTTGTCAGCGCCGAAACCAAAAACTATTTAGTTTATATTTGTGGTGGTGACAATCCAAATACTTATGTTGGTATGGCTAAAAATGGCGGAAATAGTATTTCTTTACCTTTGCAAAGTTATAGCAGAGATAGATTTGTTGCAGTGAATGGCGATACTCGTTACACCCTGACTCGGACTGAACTAATTGTGACCCAAAACGGACGAGTTATTGTTAGACAAAGGGCGCAGTGGAAACGATAATTTATTAATTGTTAATTGAATATAACCGAAAAATAGTACAGTATGAGATTAACGATCGACTTATTGATAAAATACTCTCATGCTGCAATTTAAATACTCTTCACTAATAGATGCACCTGTGGAAGTCGTCTGGAACTTTCATGAAAGACCGGACATTTTACAAATTCTAACTCCCCCTTGGCAACCTGTGGAAATAGTGCGCCGAGAGGGGGGTTTAAATGTGGGTGCAATTACCGAATTTCGCATTGTGTTAGGGCCTTTTCCGGTAAGATGGGTAGCAAGGCATATTGAGTGTGAAAAAAATCGCTTGTTTACAGATAGACAAATTAGTGGGCCAATGGAAAGCTGGGTACATCGGCATTTATTTGCTGAAGAGAATGGGAAAACCAAACTTACCGATCAAATTGATTATGAAATACCTGGTGGATTCATCGCAGAATTACTGTTAGAATGGTGGGTAAATGCGCGACTAACTGATATGTTTCGCTATCGCCATGAAGTCACAAAAAGGGAATGTGAAAAGTAAATTATTGAATGAGAAATTACAGAAAAAATGCAAACAACGGCAGAATATTATTGTGCTTATTGTGGCGAACCGAATTTAACATTTGTTGATTTGAGTGCGGGTGGACAGCAAAGTTATACTGAAGATTGTCAAGTTTGTTGTCATCCAAATGTTTTATATGTGCGAGTAGATGAAGAAAGTTTAGATGTAGAAATTGATACGGAATATGAAGAGTGAAAATTTGTTTCTGTTTCTCTGGAATTAGATGATGTCAGAGTGTATTTAGTCAAAGAATTTAGGATTAAAAACCCGGTTTCTCCGAGAAACCGGGTTTTTGTACAATTCAAAGTCTAATTAATACTAAATCCGGGTTTATTACTCCGTTTTAGGGATTTGGAGGGAACCACGTTCGCGTAGCGGTGCGTAGCACTTAGACACGAAGAACACGAAGAAAGAAGAAGAAAAAGATAAAGGGGGTAGCTAACCCGGATTTGGTATAAGAACCTTCTGAATTGCTTCTAAATACAATTTCTTCGGTTTTAACCCAGCAATCTTTTCCAGAACTGTATTCCCTTTAAATAAAACAACAGTGGGGGCACTTCGCACACTCAGTTCGATCGCAAATTCTGGATCTTCCGTCATATCAATTGTTACCAAATCGATTTTTCCCTGATAATCAGTCATTAACTGTTCTAATACTGGCGCAAGGGTTTTACAAGCAGAACAATGCGGCGCAACGAATTTAACCAGAATAGGATTTTCCGAATTTTGCTGTAACTGTTCTAGAGCTTTTTGTCCTTGAAATTTAGCGGAAAAAATCTTGTTTGTAGAATCAGACATTTTTGGTTTCTAACCTCCTAAAAACCATTGAGTACCAGTAAATAAGTAATACGCTCCAGTCAGAATCAGTGCTACACTGCCAAAGCGAATAATTGCCTCAGAATGTTTCAATAACTGGTTGCTTTGTTTTGCCAGTCCAGTAAACAAACTCGCCAGAAAAATTAGAAAGGTATACCCCAAGGCATAGCTAACCATTGTGAGAGTTCCTAATATTTGAGAACCTGTTGCTGCTGCTGCGGCGAGTACTGCAAATAGCACTGGACTAGCACAGGGAGAACTTACTAAAGCAAAGGTCAACCCCACCCCATAAGGGCCAGCAACAGGAACATTGACATCCATTTGCGGTAAAGGCAAGTTAATCACCCCCATCAACCACAAACCCATCACTGCCATAATTAGTCCTACAGCCACATTGATGTAGCCTCGATACTCGACCATAACGGCTCCAGCGAAGGATGAAGCCAAGCCAAACAGACTTAAAATGGTGACGGCTCCTAGCACGAACAAGCCAGCTTTGATGAAAGCATCCCAACGAGATTTGATTTTCAAAGTACCGATATAGCTGAGATTAACGGGCAACAAAGCTAAAATGCAGGGGGATACGCTGGCAAGCAGTCCGCCAATAAATGCTAATGGCAATAATACGAAGGGATTGGCTGTATCTTGTTGGCTAAACCATTGTTGATAGCGGTTTTCGATAATAGAAATTACTTGTTCAATGGGATGGCTAATGATGGGTCCCAAGGTGAGAACTAGAATTAGGGAAAGTAATCCCAATCCACCGTAAATTAGCCATTTTTTTGAGAGTTTAGAATGTCGGGAAGTTGTGGAATCTGGTGGTAATTGAGGTATTTTTTGCATGAAAATTTCCTGGTGTCAACCTGTAATAGGGCGGGTTTTAATTTCGATCTTTTGGCTGGGTATTTCAGGCTTTTTGCTAAACCCGCCTCTACAATTTTTGGTACAAATGCTTGGGAAAGGGCGGGTTTTGATTTCGATCTTTTGGCTGGGTATTTCAGGCTTTTTGCTAAACCCGCCCCTACAATGTTTGGTACAAAATTAGGCAGTAAGTTTATTGAGTTAAAGCAGCATCAAGAACGGTTTTGTAATCTGTTAGATTTGCGTTGTTGCGGTGCTGTGCGAGAATTTTTCCGGTTGCTGGGTCGATGATGGTGAGCATTCCGGTTTGGGACTTGTTTTTGGCTAAAAATTCGCTGAGTCCTAGCTGTTTGGCTTTCGCTTCTGCTTGTGCGGTGGAGGATTTATCGCTAACATCCAGCACTACAAAATTAACTTTTCCGGCGTAGTCTTTTTGTAGTTGCGCTAATGTGGGAGCGACGTTTTTACAGGCAGGACACCAAGTAGCAAATACATCAACTAATACAGGTTTACCCTGTAGCTGTGGTGCTAAAGGCGCACCAATAGTTTTCGCTTTGGATGCACAGGGATTTGCCTTAGATGCACAGGGATTTGCTTTGGCTGCACAGGGGTTTGCTTGAGCTTGGGTAACAGTATTGGCAGGTGTTTTTGTAGTAGCGGCGCAGGGGTTTGAGCAACTGGCAATTGCGCCAAGAGTCAGGATTGAAGCTACTGCAAGTACGGAAAAATATTGAATCTTCATGTTATTTTTACCTTTGGGAAATAGCCGAGTTGAGTACAGATGTGTAATCTGCGAGATTTGCGTTGTTACGATGTTGTGCCAGAATATTTCCGGTTGCTGGATCGATGATGGCAACCATGCCTGTTTGGGATTTGTTTTCTGCAAAAAACTTTCCTAGTCCTAGTTCTCTAGCTTTTCTTTCTGCTTGGCTGGCTTTGGATTTGTCGCTGACATCGAGAACAACAACGTGAATTTTTCCGCCATACTGCTGTTTGAGTTGGGAAAGAGTTGGGGCAATATTTTTGCAAGCAGAACACCAGGTAGCATAAATATCAACTAGGACTGGCTTGCCTTGTAGTTGTTTCGCTAAAGGGCCTCCAACGTTTTTGTTTTTACCTTTGGAGGCGCAGGGATTTACTTGGGCGATCGCTTGACTGGCATTAGCAGAAGTTTTTTGTGATATTGGAGCTACCAGTGATACTGTGACTACTAAACTACTTAAACAAAGACCGAGCCATAATGTTGATGATTTACGCATATTAACCTCGAAAAGTTAGGGGTAGATGTATCAAAAAGCAAGGAAGTTCAAAGTTGTCGGTTCTTGCTCTCATTTGCATTAAATTCTCCAAAAATGAGTGCCAGATGAAGATGAGATGGATACTAGATAAAGCTTGAAAACTTAGTTTTTCAGCAAAAATTCATTTTAGATTTAGGGTTCGATCATTTAAACCCTCGATCGCACTCGTACAATTAAACTAATATCGATTACCTAAATGTTTGCGAAAGATGCTTGGGAAAGGGCGGGTTTTGTGGAAAGATTATCTGTGGGAAACACAAGCATATCTGCTAAACCCGCCCCTACATTTATTTGTATCAATCATTTGGGTAAACGATATAAATACTTAATATCCCAAACGCTTTTAGTCCATTTGTAGGGGCGGGTTTAGAAAGTATTTTTTGTTTCTCACAGATAACCTCACAACAAAACCCGCCCTTACTGCTAAGCTGTTACGCATTTAAAAGTCATATTGTAGGGTGCGTCAGATTTAGATATTTTCCTTTCTACATAGGCTTTACCGTCTGACGCACCCTACTCGTTAATAAGTGATTTAAATGCGTAACAG
>NZ_JBHFNS010000017.1:0-118875 GCF_041929135.1 Floridaenema fluviatile BLCC-F154
CCTTCTCAACGTGGAAACTGACACCCCTTTGATTTTTGCTGCTTCCGATCTGGTTAGCTTACTCATAATGGCAGTTTAGCACATCTTTTGAGTAGGTCTAGAAAGGTTTAGGTAAAATTTTAGGAGCAGTTAACGAACCCCTTGTCCCCTTGTCTCCTTGTCTCCTTGTCCCCTTGTCTCCTTGTCCCCAGTCCCCAGTCCCCAGTCCCCAGTCCCCAATGATTAATAATCTGTAAATCACACCCAGTTCATTCCTATTATTTCCTACAATAGGATAGCCGGGGAATTGATCAGGAAGAATTTAGTCGATTATGCCCAAAACTGTTGCCGATGTAATGAGCCGCGATCCAATTTCAGTGCGGCAAGAAACACCTCTCCAAGAGGCGATTAAAATTATGGCAGAGCAACGTATCAGTGGACTGCCAGTAGTGGATCAGACTGGCAAATTAGTGGGTGTACTCTCGGAAACAGATTTAATGTGGCGGGAAACAGGAGTGACTCCTCCAGCATATATCA
The DNA here is from genome assembly GCF_041929135.1 of Floridaenema fluviatile BLCC-F154. Taxonomy (NCBI): domain Bacteria; kingdom Bacillati; phylum Cyanobacteriota; class Cyanophyceae; order Aerosakkonematales; family Aerosakkonemataceae; genus Floridanema; species Floridanema fluviatile. Next base: position 517 of record NZ_JBHFNS010000017.1, read on the forward strand.
TGATTCTCGATAGCGTGATTTACTTAGAAAATCCTGCCCGTTATGAGCGAGACTTACACAAAGCTTTGGGGCAAACAGTGGGAGAAGTGATGACGAAAGATTCGTTAATTACCACTCAAGCCGATCAACCCTTGCAGAAAGCAGCACAACTAATGCACGACAAAAACATTCGTCGCTTGCCAGTAGTTGACGATCGCGAACACATTATCGGTATTCTCACCCGTGGAGATATTATTCGGGCAATGGCAGCCAGTCAAGACTAGTTTATTAGTCCTGGTCATTTGTCATGGAATTACTAGAGATTTTAGATTTGCGATCGGACAATCTAAAATCTAAAATTTAAAATCTCAAATCTTTTGACCTGTGACCAATTAGCTTTGTTTTTTGAAAAACCTCCTTACTGACAAATGAGCATCACCCCTGAGTCTGTGCAAAAATTGCTTCGTTCAGAAGAACTTGGCGATCGCTTAAGCGCCGTCAATCAAATACGTCAGTTAGACAGACGTAACGCCTTTCGGCTAATTCAAATCGCCATCAAAGACAGTAACCCCAGAGTTCGTTATGCTGCTGTCAGTCAATTAGACACCCTTGGCGGGGAAAATCTGACAAAATCTTTTGATATCTTGCGCGATCGCCTACTAAACGACTCCGAAGTAGACGTACAAGCCGCCGCCGCTGACTGTCTGGGAGCTTTAAAATTTAAAGAAGCTTTCCCAGACTTAGAACAAATTTACCGCAATACCTCCGAGTGGTTGCTACAAGTTAGCATCATCGCCGCTTTAGGAGAAATGGGAGACAACCGAGCTTTTGACCTACTTGAAGAAGCTTTGAAATCGGAAGTAGATCTAGTCAAAATAGCCGCCATCAGTTCCTTCGGTGAATTAGGTGATTTACGTGCAGTTCATCTTCTCAGTGACTATGCCAAAGATCCAGACTGGCATATTCGCTTTCGGTTAGTCCAATCACTCAATCGTTTAGGTAGCCCAGAAGCCCTCGCTATACTGCAAACAATGACCAACGATGAAGTAGAGCAAATTGCCCAAGAAGCTAGGAACTCTTTGCCGATCGCTTAGGTTAAGTATTTTCCCAGTTCTCTAACTGAGAAAACTACCTATCACTTTTCCCAAAGCGTCTTTTTCTCCTCCATTTAACCCAAAAATCCCCTACTTATCCTTATTTTACTTTTGGCAAGTAGGGGATTATTTCTAACATAAATATCCTAATCAAAACTATTAGTAAATCAAGAATCTATGTATCCTAAAAAGGTATTAATTTTGCTAATAAACTCCGCGGTTACTAATTTTTTTTAAGAAAAACATAAAGAACTTCTGAAAAAATACGGACTAACTTTATCAGTTCCACAAAAAACACTTCTGATTTTTAAAGAGACAATAAAGATCCGCCAAATAATCAGTTTATACATTGCCACTTAGGTATTACTTGCATATATTGTTTAACAGGAATACAGCACTGAAGAGAAAATACTTAAATCTCCTAGCTGGCTCTGTAAAACCAATATCTTAAGAAACGAATTCACTTAAGCGATTAAAAGTAAGTAACCCTCAGATCAGAAGCAATCTCTTCTTCAATCAGAAAACTTACTCAAAGAGCCGAAAGGAATTGATACAGCTTGGATCGGGAAGCTCCTTGACAACAAAGGTACATACCATTCCTATTTCAGATTTTTACTTATCAGTCGCTGAAAACAAGCATCTATTCGAGCGGTGAAATTGTTCCTTTGCCAACAATTAACCACCGAATACAACAGTGTTTTTACTAACAGAAAATTTTTGAACTTCTTCGAGGTATCTTATGAAACTCAACAAAATTTCCCCAACTATTGGTTTAGTCGCTAGCAGCATTCTCTTAATGTCCACTACTCCCGCACAAGCTTTCAACTTCACCAACAAAACTGATTTAGGAACTTGTGCTTCTTTAGTAGACGAACTACCCAAAGGTGGTGGACTCGACTCCACATTAAGCAAGGAATGTACGACAAGCGACGGGTTTAAATTAATTGCTGGTGCAGATGCAGGTAACGCTAAACTACAAGGTAAAGAAGTAGTTGACAACAAGTTATCAGATGACGGTTACAACGGTTCAGTCTTGGGTGTAGGCGTATCAAAGAGTAATGTTGATGCTGTTTCTGGAGAGATTGACCTTGGCGAATATATCGACTTAATTCTCCCAGAAACTGGTGTTCTAGAATCGATCGATTTAAGTTTCTTGTACAAACCTGGACACAAAGGAGATCAGGTATATGAAGTATCTTTCCTGTCTGCTGGTGATGGTGGTTGGTTAACAGGAACTCTCAAAGTACTCGCAGATCTTACTGGTACTGGCAATACTAAGGCACGCTGGTCTGTAGCAGATTTGGGGATTAACACTATAATTGAAGCTATTAGCGCCTCAACTAATTCTGGTGGTGGTTGGTATAGCATTTTGAATCCCTTTGGTGATACAAAAATTGCCGGATTGAAATTATCAGCACCAACTCAAGGATTTAATGTTTCTGGAGATAGCCCTGCAAATAATGACTTTTCCTTAGTAGGTGCGACAATGAAAGTTCCCGAACCTGCGACTCTTCTCGGTTTAGGATTAGTAGCAGGCGCAATGGCTGCATCTCGCAAACGCCAAGCTCGTAAAGTTTCGTAAGTATATTTTCTCGGTACGTAGTTGCGCTTCAGCGCCTTTCTTTCGCGCTGAAGCGCAACTATTTGCTTTTTTCTTTTTTCTATCAGTGACGATGGTTATTGTTGTAGTGAATTCTCGTACCAGCCCACATTAGTTTTTCCCGTAAAGTTTGATAATAAGAATAGTTTTCCCGTAAAACAATAAACTTAGCCAGACAGTCAGCCATGCGGACATCCACTCTTTGTCCGGGCCAAATTGAAGTTGCTAAAACACCATCCATCCAAAGTTTAGTATTTAAATCATAATCTTCCAAAGGCCAAATACTAACCACGGAACCAGGAGGTAAAACTAAGGGACGACTGGCTAAACTTAAAGGACAAATGGGAGTAACTGCGATCGCGTGCATCCCATCATGAATAATCGGCCCATTAGCAGAAACAGTATAACAAGTGGAACCCGTAGGCGTAGCCACAATTAACCCATCACCTTGATACTGATCCACCACTTCGCCATCAATTTCCATCTCTAAAATTGAAGTCAGCATTCGATCGGCAGAAGCAGGTTTCACACACATTTCATTTAAAGCCAAAAACCGCTGACTCATTGGTACTAGATTAGTGCGATCGCCCTCAAACAAAATCGCCTGCAACATCATTCGTCGTTGAATCGCATAACGATCTTCCGCCAACCGATCCCAAATTTTTTCTGTATCTTTAAATTCCTCAAACCGCTGAGTCAAAAACCCCAAATGTCCCCCCACATTTACCGCCAAAATCGGAATCCCCGCTGGCGCTAAATGCCTCGCCGCAGCTAATGCCGTACCATCCCCACCCAACACCAACGCCAAATCTACTTTGTGAATTGATGAAGCCAAAAAAACCGGATAAGGATTATCCTTCGCTCCACTTGGCCCCAATAATACCTGACAATTCCGCTTTTCCAACTGTCGCGCACAATTTTCCGCCCATTGCCGACTCAGATTATCTCCTGCCTTGTGTGCAATAATTATGTGCTTTAAATCCACTTAAATAACACACTCCTATTATTCCGGTAATTGGGGATTAGGGATTAGAGACTGGAAACTGGGAAAGGCAGAGGTGCAGGAGGAAAAACTCAAAACCAAAATCCTCCCCAATCCCCAGTCCCCAATCCCCAGTCCCCAATCCCCAGTCCCCCATTACCATTTCAACAAATTAAACGCCTCCATATCCACGGTATCGCGGTTCCGGTAAATCGCCAGTACGATCGCCAAACCTACCGCTGCTTCTGCCGCAGCAACAGTAATCACAAATACTGTAAACACCTGTCCTTTAATTGCTTGGGGATCTAAAAAATTAGAAAACCCCATCAAATTCAGATTTACCGCATTGAGCAATAGTTCGATCGACATTAACACCCGCACAGCATTGCGGCTAGTAATCAATCCATAAATCCCAATACAGAAAAGAGCCGCTGCTAATAGCAGAAAATATTGTAATTGCATGAATTCTGAACTTCCCACTCAAAATTTAACCCTTTTTATCGCTACCAGCTGTTAACAACTCTCTGGGTTTTTCCGGTAAAGTTAAAGCTGGTTGTTGTTTGGCCTCTGGAGACATTGTTTCCTCTGGTAAGAACTCCCGACGAGCCAAAATAATTGCCCCTACCATTGCAATTAACAACAATACAGAAGCCAATTCAAAAGGTAACAAAAAGTCAGTGAAAAAATGCTCTCCAATTCTCACAATGGTAGATTCTGCCGGGAGAGTACCCAGCACATTTGTTGTCGTCCAAGGAGTTGCCAAAACCATCGTTCCCAGCAACACAAACAACCCAGCACAAACTAAAGCTGTTGCTCCTTGGCGCACCCAAGCATTAGGAAGAGGCGCGAAATCTTGCCGTTTGTTTACCAACATAATGGCAAACAAGATCAACACATTCACTGCTCCCACATAAATTAGCACTTGTGCTGCTGCCACGAAATCAGCATTCAACAAAATGTATAATCCGGCAATGCTAATAAACACGCCACCCAGCAAAAAAGCTGAATAGACAATATTAGACAACAGCACTACTCCCAGTGCTGCACCAATCATCATTAATGACAGCAGTCCAAAAGAAACAATTTGAACTCCTTCTGCTAAATTCACAGTTTTTCGTCCTTTAATAACGTTAATTCGGGGATTGGAGACTGGGGATTAGGGATTGGGGACTGGGTAATTTTAGATTTAGTTATTTCCTATTTATGGGAATAAGTAAACCTAAATTAATTCAGGAATGCTTGATTTTCAGGAATCCCTGTCCCTAATCCCCAATCCCCAGTCCCCAATCCCCAGTTCCTATTTCTCTGTTTCTTGGAGAATTTCTTCTGGTAGTTTACCAGCACCGCGAGTACCTGGGGGCAAATCGTGGGGGTCAATTACACCTTTTGGTAAGTAAACTAATTCGCGCAAAGGTGTCACCATTGGATCGTTTGTGACCTTATAAGGTAAGCGACCCAAAGCCACGTTATCGTAGTTTAACTCGTGGCGATCGTAAGCCGAAAGCTCATAATCTTCTGTCATTGACAAACAATTAGTTGGACAATATTCCACACAATTGCCACAGAAAATACAAACTCCGAAATCAATACTGTAGTGTTTGAGTTGTTTCTTTTTCGTTTCCTTATTAAATTCCCAATCCACTACAGGTAAATTAATTGGGCAAACCCGCACGCAAACTTCGCAAGAGATACACTTATCAAATTCAAAGTGAATCCGACCCCGAAACCGTTCCGAAGGAATCAATTTTTCGTAAGGGTACTGTACCGTAATTGGACGGCGACGCATATGGTCAAAAGTTACAGATAAACCCTGACCAATGTACTTAGCAGCTTGAACTGCCTCTTTCGCGTAATCTCCAACCTGTTTGAGGAATTTCATAATCTCTCGTCATTTATCATTTGTCATTTGTCATTTGTTATTTGTCATTCGTCATTTGTGATTCGTCATTTGTGAGAAAGAGCAATTTTTCATTTACTGATTGACTTACTTTTTCAACGACCAACGACCAATGACTAATGACTAATAACTACCCGCCAAACGCAACTGGAAATGCTAACTTCAAAGCTGCCGTTAATAGCAAGTTTGCTAAACCAACAGGTAGTAAGAACTTCCATCCTAAATTTAGCAATTGATCGATTCTGACGCGAGGTACAGTCCAGCGTACCAAAACTGCCAAAAATACCAGGAAGTAAGCTTTGAGTACAGTCATGCCGATACCCAAAGAAGCAGTGATAATTTGTAACCAGGAATTAGCTTCACTAACTCCTAACCAACTCGCCAATTTTTCAATAGGAACTGGAAAATTCCAACCTCCCAAATACAGCACCGCAAAGATTAAAGCTGAGAGAACTAAGTTAACGTAAGAACCAAGATAAAATAGGGCAAATTTCATCCCGGAATATTCGGTTTGATAACCTGCAACTAGTTCTTCTTCTGCTTCGGGAAGGTCAAAAGGTAGCCGTTCGCATTCTGCTAAAGCACAAATCCAAAAAATTAGGAAACCTAGAGGTTGTCGCCAGATATTCCAGCTGAGAATTCCCAAACTAGATTGTTGATCTACAATGTCGATCGTACTGAGGCTATTCGACATCATCGCCACCGCAATCACCGACAAAGACAAAGGAATTTCATAACTAATCGATTGTGCCGCTGCCCTTAATCCACCCAGTAGCGAATACTTATTATTCGAGGCATAACCCGACATCAGCAGACCAATCGGCGCAATACTGGAAAAAGCAATCCAGAGAAATACACCCATCCCAATGTCAGTAATCACCAAATTTTGTCCAAACGGCACAATTAAATAGGACAAAAACACCGGGATAACTACGAGAATTGGCCCTAAAGTGAATAAAATTCCATCAGTCTTCGCCGGAACTGTATCCTCTTTAAAAACCAGCTTAATTCCATCGGCTACGGGCGCTAACACCCCAAAAGGCCCCATATATTCCGGGCCAATCCGTTGCTGCGCCGCCGCAGAAATTTTCCGTTCTAACCAAACGGTCACTAATACGCCTACCGTTGCACCGATGATCATCAACAACATCGGTAGGGGAAGCCATAAGGCTTTAGCTGCTCCCGATGGGATGCCAAAGTCCGTCAGAGACTTAATAAAAATGCCTTGCAGGTCTATTCCTGAGTTCATGTTTGTCGATATTTTTCTGTTTCTCGCCCAAACCAATCAACCGTTAATCATCGGTCTCTGAGTTTGTGAAGATTTTTTTAGAACTTCTCTGCATAGTATATCGTTGCAGGGACTACACCCCAGCTTATGTAATCACAATTTCTACTTATAATCACCCCTCAGACAGACTAATGGGAACAGGGGGGCAGAGGGGACAAGGGGACAAGGGGATAAGGGGACAAGGAGAAATTTAAACTTTATCCTTACTTTCCTTGTGCTAATTCTCCCCTGCTCCCCTGCCCCCCTGCTCCCCTACACCTCTGCCTTCTCAAGAGTACCGCTTCTCCATCGGGGTGTAATGAGACTCGTGGTATCCGGTGTAAACTTGGGTGGGGCGATAGATGCGGTTTTCTTCGAGTTGTTCTTTCCAGTGAGCTAGCCAGCCAGCTACACGAGCGATCGCAAAAATCGGCGTAAACAAATCAGTGGGAATACCCATCTTCCTATACAACAAACCAGAATAAAAGTCAACATTTGGGTAAATTCCCTTATGTCCTAATCTCTCTTCCACCGCCCGTTCCAACTCCACAGCGATTTCATAGTACTTGTCAGAACCAAACTTCTCGAACAACTGCTCCGCTAAACCTTGAAGTATAGTCGCTCTGGGATCTTTCACCTTGTAAACTCGATGACCAAAGCCCATAATCTTCGACTTCCGTTCCAAACAATTATCTAAATAAGGGCGGACATTTTCCACCGAGCCAATCTCTTCTAACATGGCAATTACTTCCTCATTCGCGCCGCCATGTAAAGGCCCACCTAAAGTCCCCACCGCCGAAGCTACCACCGCATAAGGGTCAGTCAAAGTCGAAGCAGTCACCCTCGCCGAAAAGGTCGAAGCATTCATCGTATGTTCAGCATGAAGAATCAAGCAAATATCCATGATTCTGGCCGATAATGGGTCTGGTTCCCTTTCATTGAGCATATAGAGAAAATTACCTGCATAACCCAAATCATCACGAGGTCTCACAGGCTCATTCCCATTCCGCATCAACTGAAAAGCCGCTACCATCGTCGGAATTTTTGCCATCAACCGCACCACAGCTGCACGAATATAAGCTGGATTGTGCAAATCGCGCCGAGAATAGAATAACCCTAACGCTGCCGCCGAAGCTTGCAAAGCATCCATCGGATGACCACTTTCCGGGAAGCATTTCATCATATCGACGATGCGATACTTAATCCGACGATGATAACGAATTTCTGATTCAAAAGCTTCTAATTCTGGCTTAGTCGGTAGCTTACCCCAAATTAACAGATAGGTTGTTTCTAAGAAGTTGCTTTTTTCTGCTAGCTCTTCAATTTTAATACCCCGATATTCCAAAACTCCCCGTTGTCCATCAACATGACTAATAGCGGATTCAGCAGCGGGAATTCCTTCTAAACCTGGTCTATACTCGCAGACGGTCATATCCTTACTCTTTGCTTTACATGAATATCTCTTCAGGCTAACTTACCAGAAAGTCTCAGCCTGTTACGTTTAGCACCGAAATGATTTAACAGTTCCTACAGCAAAAACTTTGGTGGTGTTAGCCAAAATAGCAAACTACGCCCGACAGGAGAACCAGTTTCTGGAATTTTCACGCCGATAACTCCTGCCTTTTTGACTAACAAATTGCCTTTAGCTTCTCCCCAAACCAAAATTTCTGTCCATTCGCCTAAGTTTGGTTCATGACCAACTAATGCTAAATTATTACCACCTTTGTTTTGCCACTCCTCTAACCAACTTAACCAAGAGTAAATATTACCTTCTGGAGTTAAGTAAGTTGATTCTTCTAGCTGGGAACTTAGTCCGATCGCTTTTAGAATATCAGCAGTTTGACGAGCCCGCACCAACGGACTAGTCAAAATTAAATCAAAACGCAGACCCAAATCAAACAACTGCTGCGCTACTTGCTTAGTTTTCCGCTTCCCCTCACCTGTCAGCGGTCTTAACGCATCTTCCGAATATTCTTCTCTTTCCGCAGCAATGCCATGACGCAGCAAATACAATTCCAACATTGACTTACGTGCTAACCTACAAGCTTCACGAACAGATTCAAGATTCTTGATTGTATATTGAATTGAGCAAAAAATCTAAAATCTGAACTTTCTCGCCTTTCCCTAACTATTCGGTTTCAATTAGGTTATGAGTAGGATTAACTAGTTTTAACAGCTTTTGCTTAATTTGGCTGTCAAAAACTTCCCATTTCAATTTGGCATATTCCGAATTTTCATTACTGCCACCTAAGAAACCAATGGGAATTTCAAAACCACCCGCCATTGAACGTCCACCACCAAAGAAACGTCCTTGGTTATCTTGTCCAAAAGCTTCCTTGATAAATTCATCGGGATCGAGAGTTAATTTACTCGTTCTTAAAGAACCAACTACCAATTCCCGTTCTTTATCTTCATCATGAACAATACCATAAACCACTGCCGTATGAACGTTTTCTTCTGTTACTAGAAAGTCAGCAGCTTGGGGAATTGCATCGCGATCATCATAAAGCAAATAACCAACTCCAGCAATGGAGAAATTATTTTTCACAATCCGATTTTTCAAGCTTCGCTCAATTACATCCATGACTCGTTTTGAACGAGTTGCTTGTAAAATTGCATTGAGCATTTGCGGATCGTAAAAACGGCTGAGATAAGCAGCAGCTAAAAATTCTTCTTCCTGCGCTTGTCGCAAACCATTAGTATCAGAGCGCAAACCGTGCATCAAAGCAGTAGCACATTTGACGTGCTCGCTGATGCCGTTGTCTAATTCCAGCAATCCCGCTTGCAAGTATTGGGTAAAAATTGTCGAAGTGGCACGTACAGCTGGACGAATATCGATGAACTCAGCTTGTAAGTTGCCTTGTAGTTGGTGATGGTCAACTACTACAATTGTGGGGATTTCCGCTTGCTGGACTTGAGACATTAATTGGCTGGTTGTACCTTGGTTATCGATTAAGACGCAACCTTGGTAAACCGATAAATCTTTGTTTCTCAGAATTTGAGGTGCCCAACGCATTGCTGGGAGGTTAGTCAGTTTCACCAAGGCAATATTTTCTTGGTGACTTAGGGTCCCTCCATAAACAATGTCGCATTGAATGCCATATTGTTGGGCGATTAATTGGTACGTCCAAGCACATGATAAGGCATCGGGGTCTGGGAAATCTTGAACTACGACAATTTGCTTTTCCTCTCGGTGACGCTCTAAGGTTTGTTGGAGAGCTTGGGCTTTCTGAGAGGATAATTGACTCGGTGAACGTCTGTTAGGTTCGTTTCCCCATTCTTGGCTAGACGAACCTGAACGTTTAGGATGAGATTCAGTATTGGCTGTATTTGCCTTTAGTTCCACGGGAGAATCAGCTAATAGGGCTAAACGGTCGAGTGACTCGATCGAACGAGATTGCATAATATTAAAAAGGGGTAAGGGTACTGTACGAAGTCTAGAATGTACAATTTATTTCCTCTGACTATGCTGGGCTAAAAAGCAGCATTCGCCAGGTTGAGTTAAGTTGCTTCTCTTCGATCTTCGCAAAAAAATCCAGATTGTACATACCCCCAAGTTGAGTATTTATTTCGGTAGAAGGCAGAAGGGGAAAAGTTTTAAGTTTTGAATTGTAGGGGCGGGTTTAGTAGGTAAATTTATACTAGCAACAGAAAACTTAACAACAAAACCCGCTCTTACAGAGTTTTGAGTTAATAAACTTCCCCATCTCCCCACCTCCCCACCTCCCCACCCCTTCGGTTACAAAAAAACCTGCACTTGATTTCGTGCAGGTTTTTCAAACACCGATCACATATTTTCGCCACTCTTGATGCGTACCACTTTTTATGTATTTAGCAACTTCAAAATATAAGCTGCTGTAGGGTTTTCGCGGTGTACTCCTTAATAGCATATTTGCTTCGGAGGGCGTGCGGTTGCCTTTTCTGATATTGCAACGGACACAAGCTGTTACCATGTTTTCCCAGCTTTCGCCTCCACCGCGAGAACGAGGTAGAACATGATCGAGGGTTAGATCATCTCCTGTGTAACCGCAATATTGACAACTGTGCCCGTCTCGGTGCAATATATTACGTCTGGTCAGGGGAATATCTTTGTAGGGAACCCGGACGTAATGACGCAATCGAATCACGGTTGGTAAGGGAAATTCTGCATAAATATATTTCCCATTGTGTTCGACTTGCTCTGCTTTACCTTTGATCAATAGGATAACCGCCCGTCGCCAGCTGGTGATGTTGAGCGGTTCATAAGAGGCATTTAACACCAGAACCTTGCCCATGAGAATTAAAATTGCGTGGATAATTTAGTGATTATGTCAAGATTATAATCGGTATAATCTCGGTACCTCATTTGAGTTGACAGAAATTTTTTTTGAGATGAGGCAAGGGAGATGGGGAGATGGGGGGATAGGGGGATGGGGGAAAGTTTTGCGTTTTGAGTTAGGGAATAAGTTCTAAGTTTTAAGTTTTATTTTCTGCCCCTCTGCCCCCCTGCCCCTCTGCCCCCCTGCCCCTCTGCCCCCCTGCCCCTCTGCCCCCCTGCCCCTCTGCCCCCTGCCTTTCTTAAAGCATTCTTCCGGTAAGCAAATAGGTGGTCATTTCTCCTTTGCCTTTGATGGGGATGTTGCCGCGTTTTTGAAATTGGTATTTGTCTCTTAGGAGTTCGTAGGTTGTGGTGGTGACTTGGATTTCTCCGGCTAGTCCGTGGGATTCCATGCGGCTGGCGGTGTTTACGGTGTCGCCCCAAAGGTCGTAGATGAATTTTTTAATGCCGATTACGCCTGCGATGACGGGGCCTGTATTTATGCCTACTCGGAGTTGTACGTTTTGTCCGGCTTGGCGGTTGAAACGATCGATCTGTGTTTTCATATCTAATGCCATTTCAGCGATCGCATGAGCATGATCTTGCCGCGGAATTGGTAATCCTCCCACTACCATATAAGCGTCACCAATAGTTTTAATTTTTTCTAAGCCATGTTCTTCGGTTAGTTCGTCAAAGGTGGAAAATATTTCGTTGAGCATTTCTATGAGTTCTACGGGGGGAATGTTCGCTGATAGTTCGGTGAATCCGACTATATCGGCAAAGAGAACTGTGGCTTCTTTAAAGATATCTGCGATCGTACTTTCTTCTTTTCTCAGGCGTTCGGCGATCGGTTGAGGCAAAATATTTAATAACAATTTTTCGGTTTGTTCTTGTTGATAGCGTAATGCTTCTTCTGCTGCTTTCCGTTTGGTAATATTTTCTACTATGCCTTCATAATAAAGAATTTTTCCTTGTTCATCTCGGACAGCACGCGCATTTTCGGAAACCCAAATAATGTTACCATCTCTTCGATAAACTTGGGATTCAAATCCTGATACGCTTTGCTGTTTTTCAATTAATTGAATAAACTTCGTTCTCTGTTGGGGATCGACATAAATTTGCTGTTCAACATTTTGGATACAATTCATCAATTCTTCGGGTGAATTGTAACCGTACAATCTAGCTAATGCGGGATTTGCACTTAAGTAACGTCCATCTACTGAGGTTTGGAAAATTCCTTCTATGGCATTTTCAAAAATTTTCCGATACTTTTCTTCGGCTTGGCGTAAGGCTTCCTCGGAACGTTTTCTTTCCCGGATTTCTACTACTAATTGATGATTAGATTCTTTTAAGGCGGCTGTTCTTTCTTCAACGCGCATTTCTAATTCTTCATTAGCTTTTAAAAGTGCTTGTTGAGCACGACGACGTTCTGCGCCTTCCATTGCTAAGGCGACAAAATCGGCTAAAGATGCGGCGAAATTTTCTTCTTCTATAGTCCAAAAACGTGCATTTCCAATATGTTCGTGGCAGATTACCCCAATCATTTGCCCACTTAATCTAATTGGTGCGTCTAACATGGAAGTAATCCCTAAAGGAGTTAGGTAATTAACTGAAAATTCGCTGGTTCTTGGATCGGTATTGGCATCATGTGCGGCGATGATGCGTTCGGTTTGCAAAGCTTCAAAATAGTTGGGGTAGTCTACAGATAATAATTCTATTCCTGATGAGTGGCGATCGCTACTCCGTTCATATAAATCTAAACAAATAATTCCTAATTTCTCTGGTTTATACAACCATACACTAGCTCTTTCCAACTCCAAAGTCTTAGCCGCAGTTTCGGTAATTGCTTGAATTGCTACTACTAAATCACCGCAGGTAAGTTTATAATTAGTGGCTAATTCTAACAAAGCCGTACTTTGTCTGCGTAAACGTCTTTCACTAGCTTTTAAACCTTCTTCGGCACGTTTGCGTTCGGTGATATCACGCCAAACTACATGGAGAACTTTTTCAGTTTGCAAAGGAATCGCTGTCAGTAATATTTCTACTGGAAATTCTGAGCCATCTAAACGTTTATGTATCCATTCAAATCTCCAGTTACCTCGACTAATCGCTAAGGCATTATTTTCATTGGCTTTTATCAAAGAGTTGCTACCATCAGGTTGTTTTTCTGGTGATAATTGAGCCGGATGTAAGTTTAATAATTGCTCTTTGCTGCTAGCACGAATCATTTCTATAGCGGCTTGGTTACAGTCGATAAATTTATCGTTTTGTAATAACAGTATGGCATCTCCTGATTGTTCAAATAATAAGCGGAATTTATTTTCACTTTCGCGCAAGGCTTCTTCGGTGCGTTTGCGTTCGCTAATGTCTTCGTAAGTTACTAAAATTCCGACTACATTTCCTTCGCCATCATGCAGGGGAATTTTACTAGTTTCTAACCAAGCTTCTCGACCGTTTTTAAATTTAAAAAATTCACAGTATTGAGTGACTTGGATATTACTTTGCATCACTTGCCGATCGATCTCTTGTAAGAACTCTGCTTGGCTTTCACTCTCACAAATATCGTATTCAGTTTTCCCGACAACTGCGGCTGGATCTGTTAAGCCAACATCTTCTGCAAACCTTTGATTACAACCTTGATAAACTGAATTCAGGTCTTTCCAAAAGATAGCTTGGGGAATATTATCCATCACCAAACGTAACATTTGTTGTGAGGCACGTAACGCTTCTTCTGCTTGCTTTCTTTTGGTAATATCGCGCACTACTGCTTGGACAACTTGCCGAGGTAAACCATGATTATCTTCTGTTACTAATTCCATGTAAGTTAACCAAACTTCGGCGGGAAATATACTACCATCTAGTCGAGAATGTAGCCATTCAAAGCGACATTTACCTAATTGCAAAGCAATTTGAATTTTTTGGGCGGCAAGTGTAGCAGAATCTTCGCCTTTTGCTTGGAATTTTGGGCTAAAATCAGCAGGGTTTTTGCCACAAAATTCTTCTTTATTACTGCAACCAAACATTTCTAAAGTAGCACGGTTGCAGTCAATAAATGCTGTTTCATCTAACAGCATTACGGCATCACTTGTAGCTTCATAAAGGGTGCGGAATTTCTGTTCTGATTCTTGCAGTTTGGCTTCGGCTTGTTTGCGATCGCTAATATCCGTCCCAATACAAAGCAAACCAGTAAAGTTTCCATCTAGATCGAATAAACTTTTATTTCGCCAAGCAATCCAAACTCTTTCTCCATTGCGGCGAATATTTTCATTTTCTTGATCTTTGTGCCTTTCTGGATGTAGCAAGATTTGTTTCATTAATATTGCTAAATCTTGACCAGAATTATCAGTAAAGGGAACTATAGTTCCCACTATATTTTGTCCAATAATTTCTGTTTCCGAATAACCAAAAAAGTGCTGAGCAAATTCATTAAAAAAGGTAATATTCCCTTCGGGATCGACCTTTAAAATAATGCTGTTGGCGTTTTGGACTAATTCGCGATATTTAGTTTCTGATTCTTTTAAGGCGATCGTTGCTCTTTGTACGGCTTGGCGTAATTTGTCCGGCGATCGCACCCAAATATACACCAAAACACCAGTTAATACAGCAGAAATTCCCCCACCAATTCGCAACCAATAAGAAATTGGTGCTTGGGTTTGCCAACCACCCACCGGAATTGCTGCTACTTGCCAGTAACCGTTAGGCAATTTTATTTCTAAAATTACCGGATTTTTGCGAAAAATCCCGCCATTGCCGAAAAATACCTCGCCTTCTGCACCTAATCCATCTTTTCCCCGCAAAGCAAATTCTACTTTTTCCGCTTTTCCTGAATTTATCAGTCCAGCTTCTTGAAAAATCGTGTCTCTGTCTACAATTACGCCAGCTAATCCCCAATATCTCCCAGTTTCCGGGAGTTGATTGGGAGGTGAAAGAAAAATGGGAGTGCGGTTGATAAAACCTACACCCCCTTCTACTAAATTTACTGGCCCTGCGATGACAGTTTTTCTGCTATTAATTGCTCTTTGAATCGCCTCTCGTTCTTCCGGTATTGATGTCGGATCGAATCCGATCGCTGCTTCATGTCCTTTCAAAGGGTAAATATGAGAAACTATCGAATCCCTGTACAATGCCACACTACCAATGCCAGTTTGTTGTGAAATTAACACTTTAGCAAGACGTTCAAATTCTGCTTGGTCAATTTCGGGATGATTGGAAACGTAAGCTACTAAGCCTCGTGCGAGAAATAATCGGGAGTTTAAAGCGCCTTCTAATTTAGCGCGAACAGTACTGAGTTGATGCAGTATATCGGCGCGATTATTTTCCCGGAAACGTTGTTCTTCGGCGCGATCGATCGTCGAGACACCAGCCAGAACTACCATTCCTGCTGACAGTGCTGCTAAGTAAGGTAAAAGGCGAATTCTCATAAGATATACATTAATCGTAAAGTTCTACCTAATTGGATTTTCATGGGTCAAACAATGATTCAGCAAGAATGCTATCTTGACAGTTTAGCTAATTTTAGTTTGATTGCTGAATTTAGCTAAATTTGCCACGTTTCCCGAAGAAAACACCCCTCCATCACCAAACTAGCGGTTGTTTTTCTTAATCACTTAATTTAACTTAAATCTAGTGAAACCTACCTTTATTGTGCCATTTTTACAGCTTGTCAATCAGAAAATATGTCTTCATTTCTCCTTTACCTTTAATGGGAATCATCCCTCTTTCCTGAAATAAATATTTACCACATAAAATTTTGTAAGTAAATTCCGTTACCTGAATTTTGTCAGGAACACCTTGGGATTCCATGCGGCTGGCAATATTTACGGTATCTCCCCAAAGGTCATAAATAATCTTTTTAATTCCAATTACTCCTGCTACCACAGGGCCACTATTAATTCCAATACGAATGCTAAATGGTTGTCCCTCTTTGGTATGAAAATTTTTAATTTCTTTTAACATATCTAAGGCCATATCTGCGATCGCTTTTGCATGATCTTCCCGGAAAATCGGAATTCCCCCTGCTACCATATAAGCATCGCCGATAGTTTTAATTTTTTCCAAGCCATATTGCTCGGCTAAGCGATCGAATACCGAAAAGATTTCATTGAGCAACTTCACTAATTCTGTAGGCGGAATAGCCGTACAAAGTTCGGTAAAATTCACAATATCCGCAAATAAAACTGTGGCTTCCGAGAAACTATCAGCAATAGTACTCTCCTGCATTTGTAATCTCACGGCGATCGGTCCAGGTAAAATATTAAATAATAACCTTTCGGTTTGTTCCTGTTGATATTGAATTGCTTCTTCCGCAATTTTGCGATTAGTCACATCTTCCACACTCCCTTCATAATAAAGCAATTCACCTTGGGAGTTTTTCACACTATGCGCTTTTTCTGAAATCCAGATCGTAGTACCATCTTTGCGCCGAGCTAAGGAGACAAATCTCTGGGTTTTATGATTCTTTTTCAAAGTAGAAACAAATTTTCCTCGGATCTTCGGCTCAACATATACTTGAGTGCTAATATCAGTAATTGTGTTAATTAGTTCTTCCGCTGAATCGTAACCTAAAATCTTGGCTAAAGCTGGATTAGCACTAATAAATTTGCCGTCAGGGGTAGTTTGGTAAATTCCTTCAGTAGCATTTTCAAAAATACTCCGATACTTTGATTCTGCTTGCAATAAAGCTCGCTCATATTCTTTATGGCTATTCAATTTTCGGATGATTTTAATCAATAAATAAATCACAAATAATAACCCAATTAATCCGAAAATTCTGATTAAATATTGAGTTTCTAAAAGTTTATTAATGCGAAGTTCTAGCAATTCATCTATAGCTGGTTGCATAACATCATAAAGTCGTAATTCTGATTCTATTGCTTCTGTAGCAGATGCAAATATTTCTATTGGTTGAATATTAATAGTTTTTGGACTAATTAGCTGTTTATTTAACATTTCTAAAAACAGATTTTTTGAACTAACAGCTTCTTGAAAATAAGCTGTTAGTTGCGGCTGCAATTCTCGATGCTCGACTAATATTTTTTCAATACCTCTTTTGCTCAAAACTGAGTTAGACTTAATCGATCGAGACAAAGTTACTAAACGACCTTTTTCTCGATCGGGCCACTTTTTGCGATCGGCTATATTACTACTAATTAATTTGACTTGAGCCAAATTTTCTACCGTGGCAGGTAGTAGATTTAAAATATATTTTGGGGAATTATCACTGTTGATAACTAACTTGGGAGATTGTTCAGATAAATTTCCAACATTCGCCATTAAAGAAAGAATATGTTTAATCAGCAAGGTATGATGAGCAAAACTTTCTTCAGCAGTTTGAGAAAAAGTTTTCTGTTTAATTTCTAACCACTGCTGTTTAATCAATTGCCATTTTTGATAATTTTCTAAAGTAAAAATCTTTTCTTTTTTCAGCGCATCTACAGCTTGAAAATAATTATCTATATGGTGTTGCTTAGATAAAACATTTTGTTTCAGAAAACCTTGCCCTTTTAAGTAAGAATAAGCTAATTGACGGTGTTGAATTAGATTAGCTAGTGGTTCCCGTAAGTAACGTTGATATTTTAAACTTAACCTTTCTTGACGTATCAATCTAACTTGATGAGTCAAAGTTAAGTTTTCTTGATAAATCAAAAGTAAAAATGGGATAACAAAAGCAAAGATCGCTGAAAAGGAGATAATTATTTTATGACTAGGGAGGATTTGCTTCATGATTGCAGTTGATATTTCCTATAGTCTAGCTTGGAGATAAATATTTGTAGAATGATATTAATACTGAGATTTAAGCTTGGCACGCTCTGTTAGCTAAATGTAAAATTTGCTCAAGAGCAAGTTAATCTAGTATCAATTTAGTGGTTTAATTTTGCCAAACCAGTCAGGTATTTTCTGATTATGCTTGGCAAAGGGCTAAATGTGTGAGCGATCAAGGAGTGAGACGGAATGTTAAGTTGGGATCAAACCGCTGCCGTAGCTGGAATGCGATGTGAACGTGCTTGGGTAGAAATAGATTTAGCAGCTTTAGCTCACAATGTACAGCAAATGAAAGGTCTTTTAGCACCCCAAACGCAACTGATGACGGTGGTAAAAGCAGATGCTTATGGTCATGGTGCTTGTACTGTAGCGCAAACGGCTTTACAAGCGGGAGCAAGTTGGCTGGGAGTAGCAACAATTCCAGAGGGAATTGAGTTACGCCAAGCGGGAATAAATGCACCAATTTTAATTTTAGGGGCAACGAATACAGCAGATCAAATTCAAGCGATCGCACAATGGCAATTACAACCAACCCTTTGTACGCCGCAACAAGCCTTAACTTTTTCCGAGACTTTGACTTCCCTAAATCAAATTTTACCTGTACACATTAAATTAGATACGGGAATGTCACGACTAGGAACTAACTGGCAAGAAGCCGCTGATTTTGTCCAGCTAGTTTATCACTGTCCAAACTTAAAAATAGCTAGTATCTATTCGCACTTAGCAACTGCTGATAGTGTCGATCCGACGATTATGAAAGAGCAACATCGGCGGTTTGCAGCAGCGAAAAGTGCCATAACTACTCGCTTAACCAACACCAAAATTAACGACTTAGGTAGGAAATTTCCCCGACTACATTTAGCAAATACAGCTGCCACTTTAACTAGCCGCAACTTACATTACGATATGGTACGAGTTGGCTTGGCTACCTACGGACTTTACCCGGCAACTCATTTAAAACAAGTAGTAGAACTGAAACCAGTCATGCAGGTAAAAGCCAGAGTTACCCAAGTGAAAACCATTGCTGCTGGTACTGGTGTTAGCTACGGTTATCAATTCATTGCTGACAAAGAAATGCGTCTAGCAGTAGTCGGAATTGGCTACGCAGATGGTATTCCTCGCAACCTTTCTAACAAAATGAAAGTTCTAATCCGCGGTCAGCAAATTCCCCAAATCGGAGCGATTACAATGGATCAAATAATGCTCGATGTTACTGCTATTCCCAACTTACAATCGGGAGAAGTAGTAACTATTTTGGGTAAAGATGGGGATTTACAAATTGGTGCTGATGATTGGGCCGAAATTTTAGGTACTATTTCCTGGGAAATTCTTTGCGGTTTTAAACATCGCCTCCCCCGTGTAGCGGTGGCAGAAGGCAGAAGGCAGAAGGCAGAAGGCAGAAGGTAAAAGGAAAGCCAGGTCAAGGGAGTTAAGCTTATGAGCTTAACTCCCTTGACTCTATCTCTAAGCACTCACAGTACTTAATTCTTTTGCGACTGGTTGTTTGATTAAGTCGAGGTAGAGGTTGCTTAATTGAGAAGCAACTCCATCCCAACTAAACATTTCTTGGACTCGTTTTCTGGCATTTATTCCTAATTCATTGCGCCATTTTGGTTGGCTGAGAATGCGATCGATCGCCACTGCAAAAGCGGCGCTATCTTTAGGAGGACAAAGTAAACCAGTTACTTCTGGCTTAATCGTAAACTGTAAACCGCCAACATCACTGCCAATAACTGGTGTACCACAAGCCATCGCTTCAATTGTTACTAATCCAAAAGGTTCGTAATGACTGGGAACAACAGTTAAATCGGCAGCAGTGTAGTAAATTGGTAAAGCCTCTCGGCTCAATCTTCCGGGAAAGATAGTAATATCATTTAAGCCAAGTTCGTTGACAATTTTGGCAATGCGATCGTGTTCTTTCCCATCACTATGTCCGGGTCTAAATCCACCGCCAATAATTAATTTTAACTGATTATTTTTCCTGGTTTCAGATTGACCAACTGCACGGACTAAAGTTTCAATTCCCTTGCGTTTATCAAAACGACCCACATACAAAATTATTTGAGTTTCGCGATCGATTCCCAACTTTTCCCTAGCAGCTTCCCGACTAATAGAACCAAAATGACTAATATCAGTACCGCAGGGAATAATATCAATTTCACCTTTCTGAGAAACTAAACTTCTCATGTGTTCCCTTTCCTGGGGACTAGTTGCCACAATTCTATCAGCAGATTCTAACACCGCCTTTTCTGTACCCAAGCGAGTAGTAGCAATCATGGGAATTGTGGTGACAGACTTATATTTTACAGCACCTAAAGAATGGTAAGTATGCACCTGTTTCACATCAAGTGTTTTTTTCAGTTGCATCCCCACCCAAGCAGAAAGCCAGTAATTAGTATGAACTAACGAGTAATTAATTTGATTGTCTTGCTGAAATTGGAGGAATTTATTAACAAACTCTGGTAAATAGGCAAAAATATCATCTCTGGGGACAAACTCCTCTGGCCCAGCAGTTAAGCGAATTGTTCGACAATTGGGACTATGTTGCACAATTGTCGCTTGTTGAGAATTGGCTTTGCGAGTGAACATATCAACTAGCCAACCTTTTTGTGCTAGTGCTTTACCTACTTGACGCACATACACATTTTGTCCGCCAGCTTCTTCCTTACCAATTTCAATTGCTGGATCTCCATGCACTGATATGAGAGCAATGTGCTTTTTGATTGGGGAAAACATAGTTTTGTAATGGTTGGTGTGATTAAATGACAGCTAAAAAAGATCTTGTTTCTGTTAGTTTTAGTAGTTTGAGGTTCGCTGTCTGATTAGCTCTAAAAATTAAGTAAGAGCTTTTGATTTTTAGATTAAACATCAATTTGTCCGATCGCATCGACTGTGGGAGAGATTGTTCTTCTCAGCTTGAGATGTTAACGTTTGAAATTGAAATACAACAACTTTTATCTCTCGTTTCCACTTTTCTCCTGTATAGCTTCAGCCATTCTCATCTTCTTGGCAAGTGCCAATAACCGAACCTTTGGGGTTCCAGGGACTCCAGGGGAACATTCAAAACTGAAAACTTTCCCCAGTCTCCAGTTCCTAGTCCCGAAAACCAGTCCTGTGCTGCATCAAAATCAGCTAATTTTACGAAAAGAACGGAGAGGGAGGGATTCGAACCCTCGGATGGGTCTTACGATTCCATCAACAGATTAGCAATCTGCCGCTTTCGACCACTCAGCCACCTCTCCAAGGTGACAGAAATTTATAGTAGCACGTTTTCCTCAGATAATCCAGTCAATTTTCAATTAATTTTTGGGTTCTGAGTTTTAAGCATCTGTGTCCTTAAACTAGGGGGATTTGGACGGTAAAGGTTGAGCCTTGTCCGTAGCCTGGGCTTTCGGCTTGAATGGTGCCGCCGTGTAGTTCGACTAGGTAGCGGACGATCGCTAACCCCAAACCTAACCCCCCGTAGGAACGAGTGATCGAACCATCTTCTTGGCGGAATCGATCGAATACATGAGGCAAAAACTCGACACCAATACCTCTGCCATTATCACTAACTTGAATTTGTGCTTGATGATTACATCTAGTTAACCGCACTTCTATTTGTCCTCCAGATGGAGTAAATTTCACCGAGTTAGAAAGCAAATTCCAAACTATTTGTTGTAAGCGTGTGCCATCGCCTAAGACAATTCCCACAGAGGAATCTAAATCAGAGTGAATTTGAATATTTTTGGCTTCTGCGGCTAAATTAATCGAAGCGATCGCCTGTTCGATTACCATCTGTAAAGATACAGGTTCAACTTGTAAAATCAATCTGCCGCGGATAATATCCGACATATCCAGCACATCTTCAATTAATTGCGCCAAAGCTTGAGTATTGCGAGAAATAGTTTCGATCGCCCTCGCCACAGTTTCCGGGCTAAAATTTCGCGTCGGGAGCAGTTTCGCCCAACCTAACATCGAATTCAACGGAGTCCGCAATTCATGAGAAATAGTTGCTAAAAACTCATCTTTCAGGCGATTTGCTAATGCTAACTCTTCAGATTGTTTCTGTAAAACTTCTCTAGCTTTTTGTCTTTGAATCGCCTCTGCAAGAATATTCGCTCCGGCTTGCAAAAAATGAATATCATCTTGAGTAAAGCTGTATTCTTCGATTGTATGAACTTGCAAAGCACCAAAAGCTTGGGGAACACCCGCAATTATCGTACTTAATCCACTGATGATTTGATATTCTTGCAACAGCGAGGAAGGAGTAAACCGAGATTCCGATCGCAAGTCCTTTACCACAACTGGTTCCAAAGCGTGTAAAGTATAACCAGCTTGCGATCGCAAACCACTATTAACTGTAGCTTTTCCAACTAACTCTTCCGGGAAACCAAAAGCGGAACGCAACAGCATTTTTTCTCCATCGGGCAACAGTTGCAAAATTTCGCAATATTCCACCTTGAGAATCTGGGCAATTAGACTTGTAGCTTCCTTCATTAATTCATCTACACCGATTCCAGATAAAGCCTTTTGCCCTAGATCGGCGATCCCCGCCTGTTGTTGTGCCCGCACTCGCAAAGCTGCCTCTGTACGTTTGCGTTCCGTAATATCGATCGCTGCCGCAGTAATTCCCATAATTCGATCTGACTCATCCCGTAAAGGTTCTACAGTCAAATCGTAATAAGAAAACTCTCCCGTTTTACTGGCGTGAACTTCTTCCCGAACTCCCTTTCCAGTTAATAACACTCGCCGCTTAATTTCAGTTAACTTAGCCGCATCTTCCAGGTGCATGAGATCTAAATCTGTTCTGCCCAGAATATCCTCCGGTTTTTGTCCTAGTTGCGGATTGTAAATCCAAGTGTAGCGAAGTTCTCGGTCTTGGTTAAACACTACGATCGGCGAATTTTCCAAAGCAATACGGAAGCGTTCTAAACTTAATCGCAAAGCTTCTTCAGCACGTTTGCGCTTAGTAATATCGTGAGTAATACCGAGAATTTGATAGAGTTTTCCTTGGTCATTAAGTAAAGGAATATAGCTAACGATCGTCGTGTAAGTACCATAAGTAGGTAAAGTAGTAGTGCATTCAAAAGTTTGAGTAGTCAGAGTTTCCACCGTTCGCAGCAAAAATGGTAAATAGCTTTCCGTAACTTCTGGTGGATAAATTTCCTCATCTCGACGACCTAAAAATGCTTCTAATGGTAATTGCGATCGATGTAACCCTTCGGCATTGACAAACTGCAAACGGCGATCGGCATCATAAATTACAAAGGTATCCGGGATATTATCAACCGCAACTCGGAACCTTTGTTCGCTTTGCCGCAAAGCTTCTTGCACCTGCTTTTGTTCGTGAATATCAGTAGCAGTACCAAACCATTTAATAATTTCCCCTTGACTACTGCGAAGCGGTAAACCGCGACTGAGAAACCAGCGAAACTCCCCATCTACCCTTTTAATTCGATGTTCGCACTCGTAAAGTTCTCCAGTTGCTACTGCACTTTCCAAGCATCTACCGTCCGTTGTTTATCCTCTTCATGAAGAACAGGTTGCCAACCCCAATTATGTCCTGCTACTTGAGGAATCCCGCTAAACTCCGTCCAACGCTGATTATAATAATCCACAGCACCATCGGGCAAAGCCGTCCAAACAATTTGGGGCATCGATTCAGCTACCATGCGAAATTGCTGTTCGCTGTGCCGCAGTGCCTCTTCTGTTTCCTGTAACTCTTGCAAAGCTCTTTCTCTTTGAATTACTTCTATTTGCAATTGAGCAGTGCGCCTTTGAACTCTTTGTTCTAGTTCGGCATTTAGTTGGCGAATTTGCGCTTCAGCTTGTTTTCTTTCGGTAATATCTTCCACAATATAAGCAAAGCGGGAACGATTGCCCAATTTCACTGGAATCGAACTAACCGTTGCAGATAGCCAGCGTTCACCTTCAGAGTTATTATGCGGATATTCAAAACGAACTGGGGCTTGGGTGCGATCGGCTTCTTGGTAATATCTAATCCACTCTTGAATATGTTGTTCGGGGCTGCCCATTTCGCTACCCCGGCGATTTCGCATTTCTTCAACTTCACTACCAAAAAATTTGGCTGTAGCTGGATTATCAGCGATGTGGAGAATGTCTCGATCTTCAATTAATTCTACAATTCCCATCATCATTGGTGCAGCGTCGAAGAAACTTTGCAAGGTTTGTTCTGCTTGTTTGAGTTGGCTAATGTCTCGTCCTTCGGGAATTAGTAATACTACTTCTCCGGTTTCGTTACGTACTGGTTTGATGGAAAAGTCGATCGTAACGACAGTATCTCCTACACCTAAAACATCTACTTCGTAGCGAATAAATTCACCATTAGCGGCTCTTTGAATTGCCTGTTTTAATCTTGCTTGAGTTTCTGGGGAAATTGTCCACCAGCGAGCTTCCCAAAATGGGCGATCGAGTACATCTTCTCGCTGTAAACCAGCAAAATTCAAAGCGGTTTCATTAGCTTCAATTAAAATGCCATCTGGTTGCATTAATCCAATAAACTGAAAAGTTTGATTAAAGATAACCCGGAAAAGTTCTTCGCTTTTTTGCAATGCTATTTCTGCCTTCCTTCTTTCTTCGATTTGCTGTTGTAATTCTCGATTTGCTGCTGTTAGTTGGGCGGTACGTTCTTGGATACGAAATTCTAAATTACTATTTAGCTGTTGCAGAGAATCTTCCGCTTGTTTGCGTTCGCTCAAATCTCGCATTAATTTGGAAAAACCAGTTAAATTTCCCTTTTCATCTCTCAAAGCCGTAATAATTGCATTTGCCCAAAATCGAGAACCATCTTGGCGAACTCGCCAGCCTTCATTTTCTATGTATCCTTCAGTAGCGGCAATTTGCAAATAGCGATCGGGCTTACCTTCAGCAATATCTTCCTCTGGATAAAAGCAAGAAAAATGCCGTCCGATAATTTCCTCCGATCGATATCCCTGGAGATTTTGTGCGCTTTGATTCCAACTAACAACTGCTCCTTTTAGATCTAAGAAGAAAATTGCATAATCTTTTACTGATTCAACTAATAAACGATATCTTGCCTCACTTTCTTTTAATGCCTGTTTCCCTAATTTTATCTTCTGGTTAGCTGTAGTTAATTGATGAATAATTTTACTAATAAAAAGTCCTTCCAAAACAAATAATATTAACCTGATATTTTGACCAATACTAACAGCAAAAACTGAATTAGTGGGCGACAAAAATAGGTAATCGCTAACTAATGCTGACAAAATTGTAGCTAAAAATCCTGCCTTAATTCCGCCATAAAGCGCACTGACAATCACAGCAGTAAAAAAGAGTAGGAAAGGGATTTCTACATCCAATAATGGCTCAAGGAGTAATTTTACTCCCAGCACTATGCCCACTGTCAAAAATGCTACTCCATATTGTAGAATTGACGATGGTGGAGAGTTGTCTTTTCCTGTTCTGTTCATTTGATCGGTTAAACGCGAATAAGATTGAGGAAAGCTGATGAGTTAAGAGTAGAGATGTTGTATACAACGTCTCTACTCCGCTACAAAAGTTTGCCTCATACTTCAAATTTATCTGGAAATTATTTTTTAGGGAGTGACACAACGCTGGTTAGCTTTTCTTGGATGTCTACAATCTTTCAGCTGAGCGGCTTCTGTTAGCGCCGCTGGAGCGAAAGCTCCTACGAATTTACATTTAAACTCCTAATCTAGGGTTAACGAATTGTTTTAGCCGGAGAGTAATAAATTTTACACTTCTATGATTTTATGGCATTTCCCTCCTAAAATTTTAACTATTTCCCCAGATTATGTGCATATTTGGCGAATTAATCTAGACTTATCGACCGACTTATTGACAGATTTAGCAGTAAACTTATCCTTAGAGGAAAGGCAGAGAGCCGAAAGATTTTATTTTGAGCGAGACAGAAAAAAGTTTATTGCCTGTCGAGGATTATTAAGAATTATTCTCAGTCGTTATTTAAAAAGAGAACCCCATCAACTTGAGTTTGCATACTCGCCCCAAGGTAAGCCGAAACTAAAGAGTATTGATTCGGAAGAGAGTTTATGTTTTAATGTATCTCATTCGCAAAATTTAGCAGTGTTTGCGATCGCCCTTAACCGTCCAGTTGGCATCGACCTAGAATATTTACGCCAGATTCCCAACATCGAACAATTAGCAGAACGCTTTTTTGCCCCCAGCGAATTTAGCATAATTAATGCTCTGCCAACAGCACAACAGCAAGAAGCATTTTTTCGGTTTTGGACTATTAAGGAAGCTTACTTAAAAGCCACTGGTGAAGGATTAGCGGGACTGCAAAAAATAGCCGTTTCTTTTACATCGGAAAATTTAATTCATTTACACAACACCGAAAGTGATATTTTACTCAACACTCACTGGTTTTCTACTGAATTTAAACCAGACCCAGAATACACAGGTGCTTTGGTTGTAGAGGGAAAAAACTTCGGAGAGAATACAATAGCATATTTTACTTTAAACTTTGATTATATCATGAATTATTGATTGAAAAAAAGTGCATTCTACAAAGACGGCTTTGTTTTGTGATTCTTTTGGCGAAACTAATAGAAGATGCTAAAGTCTTTGTCAACCAACAAAAGGTTAATTTTGCCATCTTTCTGTAGTTGACCGTCGAGAACTCTGTAGCCATAAAATGAAAAGACTGACAAAGCCAAATCTGACAGGCAAGATGCCTATCCTACAGCTGAAAACTAAACTTATCCTGACGATTATCCCATTGCTCACAGGCTTTTTAGCAGCTGCTTGTCAAACTACTACGACAAATAATGCTACTACTACCCCCACAGCCCAAAATGCTGCCACTACATCCACCGCAGCGCCAGCTGCCACGGGAAATGGGTTGCGAATAGGTTCTTTGCTACCCTCCACTGGTGACTTAGCTTCCATTGGACAGCCAATGATTGCCTCCGTGCCCTTGTTAGTGGAAACTGTAAATCGATGTGGTGGTGTCAACGGTCAACCCGTCACCTTAATTTCGGAAGATGACCAAACTAAACCGGAAGCTGGCGCATCCGCAATGACGAAACTGGCAGAAGTAGATAAAGTCGCCGGAGTTGTGGGTTCTTTTGCTAGTAGTGTGTCTAGTGCAGCTGTGGATATTGCAGCACGAAACAAAGTCGTGTTAATTTCTCCCGGTAGTACCAGTCCAGTATTTACTGAAAGAGCGAAAAAAGGTGATTTTCAAGGTTTTTGGGCAAGGACTGCCCCACCGGATACTTATCAGGCGCAAGCTTTGGCTAAATTAGCGAATGAAAGAGGCTTTAAACGAGTTTCTACTGTTGTGATTAACAATGATTATGGTGTGGGTTTTGAACAGGAATTTGTGAAAGCCTTCAAAGCTTTGGGCGGTGTTGTAGTTAATGAAGCTAAACCGACTCGTTATGACCCAAAAGCGACGACTTTTGAATCAGAAGCAGCAGCGGCTTTTGCTGGTAAACCTGATGCGGTAGTAGCAGTTTTGTATGCGGAAACTGGTTCTTTGTTGCTTAAGTCTGCTTACGAACAAGGGTTAATGAAGGGAGTGACGGTAATGCTGACTGATGGTGTTTACTCTCCTGAGTTTCCCGAACAGGTGGGCAAGACTAGCGACGGTAAGTTTATTTTAGCTTCTGCGATCGGTACTGTTCCCGGTGCCAACGGTCAATCACTGACCGACTTCACCAAAACTTGGGAAGAAAAGAAAAAACGCCCCGTTAGCGCCTTCGTTCCCCATGCTTGGGATGCCACAGCTTTGTTAGCATTAGCCGCCGAAGCTGCTAAATCAAACACTGGGGAAGGCATTAAGAGTAAAATTCGCGAAGTTGCCAATGCCCCTGGCGAGGAAGTAACCGATGTTTGCAAAGCCTTAGAATTAGTCCGTCAAGGCAAAGACATTAATTACCAAGGTGCCAGCGGCAACGTTGACATCGATGAAAACGGCGATGTCGTCGGCAGCTACGATGTTTGGACAGTCTTAGATGACGGCAAGTTGAAGGTAACAGGCAAGGTTAGCCCACAGTAGGCGTTCCAGGGGCAGAGGGGCAGGGGGCAGAGGGGCAGAGGGGCAGGGGGGCAGGGGGGCAAGAAGACTTATTAACTCAAAAGTCTCTCACTTCCCCAGTCCCCAGTCCCCAGTCCCCAGTCCCCAGTCCCCAGTCCCCAGTCCCCAGTCCCCAGTCCCCAGTCCCCAGTCCCCAGTCCCCAGTCCCCAGTCCCCTTCCTTAGAACAATGTTGGGCCGAAGTTGTAGCCTAGACCAAACATGAATCCTAGTGCGGCATCTTTGGTGGTAAACCCAACGTTAAAGCGACCTGTGGCGGTAAATTGGGTAGAGATGGGGAAATCAAGTCCGGCAGTAATTAAACCGCCAACATTTCCACTGGCAGTTGTAATTAGTAAGCCACCGCCAACGAAGGGTAAGAAAGGAGTATTGGCGAGGCGAAAGTCGTAAGTTATGGGCAGGAGAATATCGAAGTCATCGCCAAATATTAGGGCTGGTCTAGCGGAAAATTCTCTGGTTAATCCGATTTTAGCGAGCAGGACAAAGCCTAAGTCTCCTACAGCTGGGCCGCCTGCAACTCCCAAGTTACCGCCGACACCGATGTAACTGCTACCAGTAGCGGTTGCCCGACCGGGTTCTACATCCTCAAATTGTGCTACTTCATCTGTTGTTTGTGGTTGTTCTAACAAAACTGAGGCGGAGGTTTTTGTTGTCCCTGGAAAGGGTTGCTGTTTTGCTTCTGTGGTTTCTGTTGCTTCTGTTGCTTCTGATTCCACATCTAAAGCTATGGCGTTTGGGGAATTGGAAGTTTCTTCTGAGGTTGGGTTTTGCTGACTAATCGGGCTGTTATTATTAATTGTTTCAGCTTGGGCTGGTAATCCATTAACTGTAGTTAAGGATACACTTAATCCACTAGCGATCGCTGCAACATAAAGAAAAACGTTTCTCTGGAAATCAAAAGTAAAATTACTCACGGTCACTCCTCACAAAGACTTGGTTAATTGCCAAAAGTCAAAATCACACTATAGTAAATTTTATCAGAAAAATTGGGTTCAAAACCCCATCCTTGTATGACGGCTTTATATAAAAACCCCCTTCGGAAAAGAAAGGGGTGCAATCAAAAAGGTTCTGGAGAATACAAAATTAATCCTCCAAAATAACTAAATTTTAGAAACTAAATCCGCGACCGAAGTTATAAGCAACACCCAACAATAAACCGACACTGGTAGTATCGACAAATGCTACTGTGACACTACCTACGGCGGTAAAATTAGTGCCAATGGGTATATCAATGCCACCAGTTAAAACAGCGCCAAAATTGCTCTCACGGTAAGTAGTGATAATTACTCCGGCACCGACGAAAGGAGCTAAATTAATTCTTTGAAATGGTTCTGCGGCGATCGGAAAATCGTAAGTAACGGGGATGATAATATCAGTATCATTGGAAAAAACAAACATTGGTCGGACAGACAAAACCCTGGTTAAACCGATTTTACTAAACAGTGCAAAACCATTATCTCCGATCGCAGATTCACCAGTTAAACCAATATTACCGCCAGCACCCACATAGCTAGAACCAGAACGAGTTTCTCGACCTGGTTCTATTTCATACTGTGCTACTTGAGTTTCCTTTTTGCTTCCAGAATTACTGTTGCTAGAATTCTCAGTTCTAGAGGTAGAAGTTGGCGACTTAGAGTTACCAACAGGTTGACCTAACAGACTGGCAGCAGAGGTAAAAGTTGTCCCTGGAACTGGCGGACTTTTTTCTAAAGATGAAGAATTTGTTAATGATTTTCCTGGGGAATCTATCTGGGGAGGGAAGTTAGATTTGTCAACTATCCCAATTCTACTTGATGATGTTTGTTGCGAGTTTTCTTGTCCAAAGGTGGGATTAGTTGATAATTGCTGATTAGTTTGAGCAACCATCCAGGGATAATTACCTGAGATTTTCGCTTCTGGTGTTTCGGCTTTTGCGGCTAAGTTATTCATCCCACTAGCCACAGCTGTAAGACTAAGCAGAAAAATAGCACGTTGCAAAAAAAGGTGATTCACTGTCACTCCTCACAAATAAAGTGGTTCAACCTTAAAAGATCAGTGAAATTTTATACTGAATTTTAGTCTACAGTTTTAATGTAGGGGATTTTTATAAGTTTTGCTACTAACCATAAGGGAGAAATCCTAAAGCTGAAATACTGGATATGAGGACGGGCAAGATGCCCATCCTACAATTTGTTCAGAGGAGAAAAGGGGTTTTCTGCTGCTCAAAGATTGCTGGTAGCGGCAAGTACTTGCCGAGAGATGAAAGGTAAAATGGCTTTGTTCTTACTGTGGGGTTTGCCTTCGGTAAAGACGATTAACAAGTAAGGTGGTTTGTCGGGAATCTCGATGTAAGCAGCATCATGACGGACTTGACTTGTCCAACCAGCTTTTGACCAAATTTGGGCGTTTTGCGGGAGTCCACCACCGAGAAAACCTGTAACTTGATTTTCGTCGTCCAGATTTAAGTCGGCGGGGTTAACGCTACGTTTCATTAATCCCATCATGGCTTGGGATGCTCTGGAGGATACGGCAACTCCGCCAATAATGCTATGTAGTAAGCGGGCGGTGGCGTTGGTGGTCAGCATATTGCGATTTTCCATCATTTCGCCGACAAATAGGCGTTCGCGCCCGTAGGGGCCATCACACCAGGTTTTTTGGTTGACGTTGATGGTTTCTAATTCTGCCCACCCCAAGGAATGAAAGTAGCGGTTAACGATGTTTCGCTGCAATTTCCAAGTTTCAAAGGGCCCTGCTGTGAGTTCTGGCCCACTGGTGGTGCCTGTTAAGACATCGACTATTAAGCTGGTGGCATCGTTGCTGGAGTCAACGATCATATCGCGGATTGCTCTTTCTAACTCGGCGGAGGTTTGGATCATGCCTTTTTCGATCCATTCGTAAACGGCAACGAGGTAGAATAGCTTGATGACGCTGGCGGGATAAATGCGATCGAATCCCCGATAGTTAAAGCCGCGAACTTGATGCTGCCAAAAGGTTTCGGGGTTTAATGCCCCACCAGTGTTTACTACTACTGGAGGATCGTAGACAATCCAGGTCATAGCTACTTGGTTGTGTCCTAATTCGGGAAATTCTGCCCAAGTTGCCTGTAAAATCTGATTACCCAGATTTTCTAGTTTTTCGTCTTTGCGGAAAAAGCTCATTCGATTTTAGATGTAAATTGTTCATTGTTGATTTTTAGCTTTACCTAGAAATATTTAGGTAAAGTTACCTCTGAAATCTGAGGCACTCCTGAAAGTAGTAGGTGTTATGAATCTTAGTCTATCAATTGAGTACATCTGCCAAACAAACCTCAATATATATGATTCTCCTAGCTGTAATCGTTTGGCAACTCAGGCGAAAGGGGGACGTTACCTAAAAGTTTTGTCCCAGTCGGCGGAAATGGCGGTTTCAGTTTGTTTGGTGGAGGATAATTATCCGGGTTGGTTGTTAAAGGATGATTTAAAGTGGCTGGAGAGGGCTGCAATAGGGTATCAGGCGATCGCATTTTCTCGCCCAGAAATTGAAAGTAAGTTACCGGAAATTATTGCTTTTACCCAAAATGCCATGCAACAACTCAATTGTTACCTCTGGGGTGGGACGTTAGGGCCAAATTACGATTGTTCGGGTTTAATGCAAGCGGCTTTTGCTGCTTCTGGGATTTGGATTCCGCGAGATGCTTATCAACAGGAAGCTTTTCTAGAAAAGGTGAGTTTTGAGGAGTTACAACCGGGAGATTTTGTCTTTTTTGGTAATAGTGAAAAGGCGACTCATGTGGGACTTTATTTAGGTAATAAATGTTATATTCACAGTTCTGGGGAAAAGTTGGGACGGAATGGGATTGCGATCGATGAACTTTCCGATCGAGGTGATGAAGTTAGCAAAGGTTATTATCGGCAATTACGTGGTTTTGGCAGAGTAGTAAAAAGTTACGAAATTAGTAGGGACGAAGTATTTCGGTAGTAAAGCTTTGCTTCTAATCAATAACTTATTTACCGAAATGCTTCGCCTTTAGTAAATGGGGATGTTCCCTTAGCGATCGGCTTTTGACTAATCACTAATCACTATTAAAAGATATCCAAGGGGCGAACTTCTGCGGGTAATTTGCTGGGGTCAGCTTTTTTATTAATGAATACCCAGACTTCCACAGGTTCATATCTACCCATCATGAGTTTAATTGGGGAAGAAAATTCGGGCATTTTTTCGAGCCGCTTGACAAATTCAGCATTGTGTTGATTATCTAAATGTTGTTTGTCTGCTTTGCCGCCAATTAATTGAGGAGCAGTAATTATTACGTTACTAGATTTAGCGGCTGTCAGTACTTGCTCCCAGTTAAGTTCTCCCAGAGTAAATTGCCAAAGCCAAGCTACACTTACTGGTTCATTTTCTCTTACCCAAGGTAGGGCAATTTGGGGGGGATTAAAAGTGCCATAGTTACCCAAGTAAGTAATTAAAGGTTTGGTGATTTTTTGTTGGTTGACAATTTCTTTGACGGGGGTCCAATCCCATTGTTCCCGACGTTTCATGGTGTTGGTATGATTGCCCCAAAGTAATTGTTGAGATGCTGCGTCACCTTTTTGATATCTAATTTCTCCTGGGGTTGGTGATACCATGACTGTGAGTTGATAACAGATTAAAACTGTGGCAATACCAGCTAACCATTTGTTAGTTGTCCATCCGGTTAAAGTGGCGATCGCGCCAACTGCTACAGATAAAGTAATTAAGGTGGGAGAAATTAACCGAGTGTTTTGATTGGTACCCATTGCGGAAAGCATCATCATGGGTAAACTGCCAGCTAAACAAACAGCGATCGCTCCAGCTGTTACCGCATTAATTTGCAGTGTCTTGTTCAATAATTTGATGATTAAAGTAGCGATAATCGCCAAAAATAACAGCGTCAACCCTACGCCCAGCAATGATTGAGAAAAGGCAAATAACCATTTTCCTAATGTTACCAAAGAACCTTTTTCGCCTAATGAATGGCGGACAAATTTACCGGAAAGAAAGGCTTTAGCAATTGCTGGTTTAAAGTTAAAAATCCACCAAGGTAACATGATAGCTACCGCCAATGCCGAACCTTTAATCATCCAGCTTAAATTAGGTCTAATGATAATTCTCCGCCAATTCAAAAATAGTGTGACTACCATCATTGGCGGAGCAATCAATAAAATTGGTGGTTTAGCTAATGCTCCCAAACCTAAAGCAATTCCAAAACCAATCCAACTAATTTTTCTCTCAGTTTCTCGGTTCCAATCTAGCAAAATAAAATATAGAATAGCGGCAATTGCTAGTTGTAGGGGATAGTCTACATAAAAGCGCATTGTGCCAGCAATAATCAGCGGACAAACTGCTAGAAAAATTACGGCAAATGCTCCAGCCTTTACCCCGGCAATTTTTTTAGCTGCTAGGTAAATAAATCCGCAAGTTACCCACAAAGATGCCAGGGAGACAAATCGCATTATTGTTGGATTAACTCCGAATAATAAGTTAAAAGGTAAAGCAATTAATCGATAAGCTGGAGGTCTACTTCTATCTTCATTAATTACACCTTTGAGAAATTCACCGATGCCACCTTGCTGAAAAAAAGCCACATCTCTATAGATGCGATTAATATACCGAGCTTCATCCCAATTGGTAGCGTAAGGATGAGCAAAAATCCAAAAAATACCCGCAATTGTTACTGCTGTCAGAGCGAGAAAAGCTAGAGAAATCCAAAACTTATCGCTAAAGGCTTTGAGTGCAATAATTTTGCTAAATTTTCGAGCAATGGTTTTATGAGACCAAAGTTCAGTTGTTACATTCATCATCTTAGTTAACCTGCCTTGAGGGTAGGGGGAATTGAAATTATTAAGTAACTTGACCTTTGCGATCGCCCTAAGTTCTAGGTATTTATCTATAACAAGTTATGAAAGCCTTGATGTTTGGTATATTTCTTGTTAACACACTAAAGTTATCCAAGTTTTCCAAGGTGCTTGGTTTTTAAATGATAGTAAAATTACTCGAATTTAAGATAGTGGTTGCTGCCTAACTTTATCGTAAATTCATAAATCTGCTGAATTGGTAAAAAATATGTAAAAATTAGCAACCAAGTATAGCAGTATTTTCCTTGATATTTATAGAATATCGAACAATGCTAGATAAGTAGATAGCAATACCGAATAAATTAGATTTTAACTTGCGAGGAATTTAGGTTTAAATACTAAAACCAAAGCAGAAAATCGAAATTAAAAGTAACTTTGAATGTTTGCCGCGTCTTTGAGCGCCAGTTGACAAAGCATCGTAAATCTACTGAAATTTTCCCTAGCAGCTAATTCTCAGCCAACAGGTTTCCCAAATACCAGCTGAATCAAATGATAAGTAAGACGACGCTCACCAAACCCTTAAAGCAAACATTGTCACACCTAAAGCCGTACTTGCGGTGGGTCATTCTGGGTGCAACGCTGTTTTTTCTGGCAAAAGCCCTGAAAGACCATGCTACACAAATAGCAGCAATCCGAATTAATGGCGCAGGATGGGCAATGTTAGCGATCGCCCTGAGTGTTACCTTAATCGCACACATTTGGTCTAGTTGGGTTTGGGTATGGATTTTTCATCATTTGAAGCAACCGATCGCTTACAAATGGGGAATTCCGGTTTACCTGAAAACCAACATAGCTAAGTACGTACCGGGAAATGTTTGGCATTTCTATGGTAGAATTGTTGCCGCCAAAGAAGTAGGTATTTCCTCGGAAATAGCCACTGTCAGCGTGTTGTTAGAACCCTTGTTGATGGCTGCGGCAGCTTTGATAGTTGCCTTAATCGGTTTTCAATTTGTGGGATGGCATAAATCATCCTTTGTAATTTGGCAAATTTTGGGTTTGGCGGCAGTTTTAACTGCTGTTCATCCCCGAATTTTAAATCCAGTAATTCAAAAATTAGGCAAGGCGAAGCAAAAGTCTACAGGTGTAGCGAACTTGAAGACTACTGCCTTAAAGGTAAAAAGTTATCCGCTGCTACCTTTAATGGGAGAAATGTGCTTTGTCGGCTTGCGAGGGGTAGGCTTTTTGTTAACTTTATGGGCACTTAGTCCGATCGATCCCACTCAGATATCATTACTAATTACAGCTTTTAGTCTAGCTTGGGTGCTGGGTTTAATTGTTCCCGGCGCACCAGGAGGAATGGGAGTATTTGAAGCCACCGCACTAACAATCTTGGGTTCGAGTTTTTCTCCCGCCTTGATGTTAGCCACTGTCGCTTTATACCGGATGATTAGTATCCTAGCTGAAACTTCTGCTGCTGGACTAGCAAGTTTATATCAAGTAGTCTTCCAAAAACATTAAAACCTGACTTCAAACATTCAGAGGAATGCCATGAACACCGCCATCATTACCCAAAATTCTAATAGACAAAACGCCTTTCGCAATCAGCTAGACGTATCAGTAGTCGTACCAATTTACAACGAAGTAGAAAGTCTACCCCATTTAATTAATGCTATTTCCAGTACCTTAATTGCCTCTGGACTCAGCTACGAAATGATTTTAGTAGATGACGGTTCCAGAGATGGTTCTACTCAATTACTCAAAGAACAAGCACTCCGAAGAACAGATTTAAGATCGGTTATCCTGCGCCGAAATTACGGTCAAACTCCAGCAATGGCAGCAGGTTTCAAATATGCTACCGGACGAGTTGTTGTTACTTTAGATGGCGACTTACAAAACGATCCAGCTGATATTCCCGTATTAATGGCGAAATTAGAAGAAGGTTATGATTTAGTAAGTGGCTGGCGGAAAAAACGCCAAGATGGTGCGATCAACAGACTACTACCTTCTAAAATTGCTAACTGGCTAATTGGTAAAGTTACTGGCGTAAAATTACATGATTATGGTTGCTCTTTAAAAGCGTACCGTTCTGAACTAGTTGCAGACATGAATCTTTATGGCGAGTTACACCGCTTTTTACCTGCACTAGCTTACATCGAAGGTGCAAGAATTACCGAAATCCCCGTGCGTCACCATGCACGTCGCTTTGGTAAGAGCAAATATGGTATAGGACGGACTTTCCGGGTGTTGATGGACTTATTAACTATTTGGTTTATGAAGAAGTTCCTCACCCGTCCGATGCACGTTTTTGGATTGTTAGGTTTGGGTTCGATGTTCTTGGGCTCGTTAATGGGTGGTTATCTCACTTTCCTGAAATTAGGATTGGGACAGAGTATTGGTAATCGTCCTTTATTGGTTTTGG
This sequence comes from Floridaenema fluviatile BLCC-F154, assembly GCF_041929135.1. Lineage (NCBI taxonomy): Bacteria > Bacillati > Cyanobacteriota > Cyanophyceae > Aerosakkonematales > Aerosakkonemataceae > Floridanema > Floridanema fluviatile. The sequence goes on from NZ_JBHFNS010000017.1 coordinate 36,632, forward strand.
CGGTAGTATTGTTGTTAGCTGGGATTCAGTTGTTTGGTGTAGGATTGTTGGCGGAGTTATTAATGCGGACTTACCACGAATCTCAAGGAAGACCAATTTACCGGGTGAGGGAAGTTGTTGACGCGATCGACCACAATAGCGAACAATAGTTCTCTGACTGGTCATTATTAGTCATAATACTTCTTCATAAATTAAGGCTGGAATCTCGATCGATCCAAGATTCCAGAATCTTTTTTGTCGATGCTTCTTGTTAGGTTAATTATAATTAAGCTTAGACAGCTTTACAAAACGGTAAGCAGTTGCTATACTCTTATTCTAGACTATATACTTCTTAATTAATCAATTAATCGATCGTTAGCAAAAATTAATTGAGTAATTGGTATTACCCCAAAAATATAAATTGTAAAATCGTAAATGATCGCAATTATTTCTATTCTTGAAATTATCTTGTTTTGCTTGGGATTTACTCTATTGTTCGCTCGCTCTGAAACGAGAATTTCTGAAGCTTTATCATCCGGGATAATTTTAACCTTTATAGCACTCTCATTTATCTTTCAAGCAGTATTTTTAATTGGTCAACCAAACTTAGCCTTCTTTCTAGAAGGATTAGTGCTGATTTTTCTGTTCTTAAAAGCCAGAAAAAAAACCAAATATCTGAAGACTTTTTATCAAAGAATCAACTGTTTCTGGACTCAGCATAAATTTTTAACTATTTTGATTTGCCTGGTCTGGATTTACTTGGGATTACAGGCAATCATTCTCCCGCCTTCCAACTGGGATAGCATGGCATACAACTTAGCAAGAGTCATACTTTTCCAACAAGAAAAAACTTTATTGCTGACCGATGTTGGCGGAGTTTGGCAGTCAATTTTTCCAGTAGGTTCTGATATATTGCACCATATTTTTCTCAGATTTTATAACGACTATGGAATAGGGATATTTAGTTTTTTATCTTATTTATCAATAGCTTTTGGAACCTATGCCTTAGCAAGGCGTTACACATCCCCGGAAACTTCCTTACTATCTAGCATAGTAATTATTAGTTTACCAGAATTGGTTTATCAAGCTACCTCGACTAAAAATGATATTGTCGTCAGTGCGTTAGCGATTTTTTGTTTCTTAACGGTTCATCGTCTTTTAGAGCAAGTAAATTTCAAAGATTTAGTAATTTTAATATTGGCGTTATTTTGGGGGATTTCTGTTAAGACAACCTGGCTAGCTTTTTTGCTTCCTTTCAGCTTATTTTGCGGAATTTTACTATTACGAAAATATCCGGTAAAATTTTGGGTTCAAGTAATTTCCCACCATTGGAAACAGGGGGTTATTTTTGTAGTTCCTGTCCTAATTTTTTCCCAGTTTTGGTTATTTATTCACAATTATTATGTCTGGGGAACTTGGTCAGGAATGCCTGAATATAACGCTCTCAGTAAACAGGTAGATGGACTGAAAGGTGCTATAGCTAACTTAGTTAGGTATCTGCTGCAAAGCATGGATGTATTAGAACCTGGGAACATTATTGTTCGTCGCCTCATTGCTATTAGTTTTACTGAGCTTTTGCAAAAAATCTACAACACTTTTCTCTATCCAATTTTTGGTGATGCTGCTACCAATGAAAGACTTGGCCCTTTCCAACTATCTTGGTGGAGTCATGAGGACATGGCTTGGTTTGGTCCTTTAGGATTTCTCCTAGTAATCCCAGCTATTTTATACTCTGTAATTAAAGGGAGAAAATTTTTAAGAGCGTCAGGCTTAACTTTACTAGGTTATATTTTTATTTTGAGCTATGCCTTGGCATGGAATCCTTTTCATAACCGCTATGTATCAGTTTTCTTTGTTGCTTCAGGCGGATGTGTTGCTTATTTCATCAAGTCATTTGAGCAGAAAAAACTTTTATTAAATTTAGTCAAATATACATCTATATTAATTTTAATAACTGCCTGTTTCATTAATGTGGCGAAGCCTTTAATTACTTTCAATAAAGATACATATATTGCCGCTAATATCAATGTCTTAAACTTCCCCTATGTCATTTTTAAAGAAAGTATTTGGGGACAAAGTAAGTTTGGTACAAATAGATTTTACTATGCTGACGCTTTCTTTGGGGATTCTAGAGTGAAAGAGTTTATGAAGCTTATTCCTCCAGGTTCTCAAGTGGCGCTAGTCACACAAGGACACATGTCTCCTAATTGGGTATATCATTACCTTTTATATAATCCTCAAGTCAAATTTACTCCAGTTCTAGAAACTACGCTAAAATCTAAAAACATAAAATTTGACTATATTCTTTGCACGGAAATTGACTGTAAATTTAATCAGACTGAATTAGATGGAACTATTTTATGGTCTGCCAAGTCATCAGTTAAACCAGGTAAGTTAATTCGTCTTGCGGAGTCTCGATCGAACCAGAAAAAATGAGATATTCAAATCAACTTAAAGTAATATTCCACTTAAAAGAGTACCAAATTGAAAATTTTGAGTTAGTATCCTAGTTTAGGAATCATAACTCAAAAATTACACTCTTAATAAACGGGCTTGGAGGGACTCGAACCCCCGACCTTGTGGTCCGTAGCCACACGCTCTAATCCACTAAGCTACAAGCCCTTGCGACTCACAGAATCTTATATTAACACAGGTTTTTTAAATGATGCAAGAGTTTTCCGAAAATTCTTCTTTAACTCATCTAGACACAAGCGGGGAAGCCCGGATGGTGGACGTTTCAGCCAAACAAGCCACTGTGAGAGAGGCTGTAGCAGCGGCGCAGGTGCGGATGTCGGCGGAAACTTTAGAGGCGATTCAAGCGGGTAACGCCCCGAAAGGCGATGTGTTGGGAACGGCGAGGATAGCGGGAATTATGGCGGCGAAACAGACTTCGGCGCTAATTCCGCTGTGTCATCCTTTACCTTTGCAAAAGGTGGAGGTGCAGATTACCGCAGATCAAGATTTGCCGGGATATCAAATTCGAGCTCAGGTAAAAACTAAGGCGGAAACTGGTGTGGAAATGGAAGCTTTGACTGCGGTTTCTGTGGCGGCGTTGACGCTTTATGATATGGCGAAAGCTTTGGAAAAGTCGATGCAAATTGAGGGAATTCGGTTAATTAGTAAGACGGGTGGGAAGTCGGGAGATTATCAAAGGGAAGATTGAGGTAATAAGTTGAGAACAGATACGCTTTTTTATCGGTTGTTTCAAGAGTTTCCGGGGATATTTTTTGAATTGATCGATCGCCAATATAACGAGGCGAGAAACATTAGGCACTTACCATGACAAAAACCGGGTTTGTTCAACATTATCAAACCCGGTTTCTTAGAATTAAGTTGTTATACTCATTCAGTATTTGGCTTATCTCAATGCACTCCTACTTTTTGTAGACACTTCTCGAAGACAGATCGAGATAATTGTTGAAACTCTCACGCCAGTTGATGTGCCAACAAGTACGATTCAGGAGTCTGGAGAAGATCTAGGAACTTTACTGGGTCGGGTTCTAGAAGGGAAAAACCGAGTTGAACAGATTCTTAATTTCTTAAGGGGATTACCATGAAAGAATTACCTGATGAAAAAATATTACTGGAAATGCTTGAAGTGTTTAAAGATGCTGAAGTAAAAGCTAGAGAAATGAGTGAATTGGCGACTGCGATCGCTTTTAAATATCAAAAACGGATGCGCGAAATTAGAGGGGCTAGGCAACAACAGGCTGGCGGAGTTGAGTAAGACATGACTGAAACTGAATTAGTGGAGTTAAAAGAATTTCTGAAATTGGCTAAAATTATCGAACACCAAATGAAGGAATTAGCTGATTTTACTTTGGAGATCAACCAAAAATATGAAAAACGTTTAGCCGAAATTAGAGTAGCTAAGAAATTACAGGCTAGTGGGATTGAGTAGTGCTATTTCTGAGAACTTTGCTATGCCAGAGTTACCAGATGAAAAACATTACTTGAAATGCTTGAGGTCTTTAAAGATGCTGAAGTAAAAACTAAATAAATGAGTGAGTTGGCAACTGCGATCGCTTCACCCACGCAACCCTTACCCTACAATTTAAATAAGTACTAACGTTGTTCAACTTACTAGAAATATTTTATGCCTCCTCGTTGGCCCCGAAAACCCGATCGCAAAGACCCCGCTTTCCGTAAACTCGATGACCGGATGAATTTTGCTGTTCATGTAGCAATTTTTGCTGCTTGTAACTCCGGGATCTGGTTTTTCCATAATTTACAACAAGCTGAATGGCCTTGGGCGGTTTGGGTGACAGGCGGATGGGCGACAATTTTGTTTGCCCATGCTTTGTATATTTTTGTCCTTGCTAATTACTCTCAACCCACAATTGTAACGGAGGAAACTACTTCTAAATCCTCCTCTGGTTAAGCTAAATTCTCTGACTTTTCAGGGATGTTGCAGCTGAGTCAAGTTTGATTTAATAGGATAAAACTAGATTTGTGAGCAGTTTTACCAGAGTAAGTGATTATGGCTAAGACAAATACTTCACAGGCGATCGAATCTCTAGCCGCTGAAATTGGCAATAATGTTTACATGGATATTGCCAAATGGCATTTGTATCTTAGAGAAGCACATCTGCATACTGTGGTTGCCGAGCGAGTTTATCCAATGCTAGAAAGCAATTCTCTAGATGAAAGCAAAGTGTTGCAAATTCTAGAAGAGATTTCGGTAAAAATTGGTGGCAAACGGGATCTTCCTTTAGCAGATTTGATTCCTACAGCCAGTCAAGTAAATTTGATGGATATCTTGGAAGAATTTCAACGCGATATGTAGGTAATTGGTCATTGGTCATTGGTTATTTATATTGACCTTTTGACAAATGACCAATAACTATCTTTCACCTACGGAGTTTTTGTTTGATTCGAGAGACTAAAATATCTACTTCTGGTAATTTTAGTTGGATGGCGAAGAAGGCAAAAACGGCTAAACCAACTAATCCGGCAACAGCTAATTCTAAGAGTTGAATTAACAAGTTTTGCTGGGGAATAAATCTCTGGAAACTCCAACTAATACCCCAAGAAATTAATCCAGTAAAGACGCTAGCACCAGCTAAAGCACCGATTTTTAATGACCATTTTTTCACGGGTAAACCATTGAGTTTTTGATGTAGTTTCCAGGTGAGAAAGATCATGGAAGTTATGTTAACTCCCATTGTCGCTAAAACTAATCCTGGTGCGCCAAAAGGTTTGATGAAAATGAAGTCTAACAAAGCGTTGAGAAAGATATTAAAAATGCTAATTCTAAAGGGTGTATCTGCATCTCCCAAGGCGTAAAATACTCGAACTAAGACATCGCGCCCTAAGTAGAAAAACATTCCGATGCCGTAAACAACTAGTAGGGATGCTACTAGTTGAGATGCTTGTTTATCAAATGCGCCTCTTTGATAAACTACTTGTACAATTGGCATTGCTAATGATACCATAATTGCCCCTAATGGTAACATTGTCAGGGCGGTAAGAATGAGTGCTTGGCGAATTCTTTCTTTTAATTCATGCCAATCTTTAGGGTCAGTAAGTCGGGAAAAGATGGGGAGAAAAGGAACTAATAAAACGTTGGAAATAATCCCTAATGGAGTTTGCACTAAAAGTCCGGCATAACTTAAGCTAGCGGCAGCTTTGGGGATGAAAGAAGCGAAGAATAAATCGGTGTAAACGTTAATATGTAACATCCCGGAAGAGAAGGTGGCAGGTGCCATGATTCGCAATACTTCTTTGACTCCGGGATTGTGAAAGTCGAAGCGTAATCTGAGTTTACCTAATCCCGATCGCCATTGAGCAATTATCTGCACTAACCATTGTAAAATTGCTCCAGCTAAAGTGCCGATCGCTAATACTTGTCCACCTAACATGGCATAGTTATCAGAGGTGATTTTGCTACCTAAAGTAATAGCTAAACCTGCTAATCCTCCGATAACTGTAATGCTAGAAAACAGGGGACTAATTGAAGGCAACCAATATTGATCGGCGGCATTTAATGTAGCAAATCCGATACCTATTAAACCCGCAAATAACGCCATCGGTGCCATTATTTGTAGTTGTTGAATGGCGATCGCTTTTGTTAGTGCTAGTGTTTCTGCCTGCGTTGCGGTGACTCCTTGAGTTTGATTTAATCCGGGTGCGACTAAATCCATCAATGGTTCCGCAAAAATAATTAGGGCGATCGTAACTAATAATAAAATTCCACTGACAAAGGTTGTAATTGTTTCTACAATAGGAGCAGCCTCTTCTTTTTCTCGTTTCGCTAGTACGCTAACTAAAGCACTGTGAAATGGCCCGTTGATGCCACCCAGCAATACTAATAAAAAACCAGGGAGAATGTAGGCATAGCTGTAGGCGTTGGCAGCTGCACCAACTCCAAAGGCAGCGGCGATCGCTTGCTGACGCACTAACCCAAATACTTTACTGATTAGGGTCGCTACAGCTACAATTCCGGCAATGTTAACTAAAGTTCGAGAGGGTTTTTTGATTCCAGACACGAATTCTTAAGAATTACTAAACGTACCTTACTTATTCAATCGCGAACTGGCGATTACGAAAAGTATGTCAACCGATAAATTTTACTCTGAGTTACCTGTTTTGACAGATTTTCTGGAAATTACTAATTCCAGCAATTATGTTTCCGTGCCTCCTGACTGGCAAGTTATCGTTACAGATATTATCGGTTCTACAAAAGCGATCGAGTCCGGTCGTTACAAGGAAGTTAATTTAATTGGTGCTTGTTCGATTGTCGCAATTTTAAATATTGCCAAAAATTTAGAAGTGCCTTTTGTCTTCGGTGGAGATGGTGCTTCCTTGTTAATTCCACCTTCACTTTTACCTCAAGCTAAACAAGCTTTATTAGGTACTAAAATTTTAGCGAAGCAGGAGTTTCAGTTAGATTTAAGAGTGGGAATTGTCCCGGTATCAGCAGTCAATAAAAACGCCTATAATATCAAAATTGCCAAGTTCAAAGTTTCGGAAAATTATCACCAAGCAGTTTTTAATAGCTATGGTTTAACTCATGCTACAGATTTAGTTAAAAATCCTGCTTATGCTGATATTTATTTAGTTAAGGATCGTGAATGTGAACCAGAAGCAGATTTTTCTGGTTTAGAATGTCGTTGGCAAGATATTCCTAGTCAGCGTGGGGAAATTGTCAGTATTTTAGTATTAGCAACAACTACTGAAGAGAAAAAAGCTAATCAAATTTACAGACAAGTTTTAGATAAATTTAGCGAAATTTATGGTAAAGAAATAGATTTCCATCCGATTCCCTTAGCGAATTTGAAACTGACTTTTGATGAAAGAAAACTGATGTACGAAGCGAAAGTGCGATTCCCGAAGAGATGGGGAAGCGAGTCGCCAGTAGGTAATTGGTTACAACAGCAATGGTATTTATCCAAAATCAAACTAGAAAACTATTTAGGAGCATTTTTGATGAATTTTAAAATAAAAGTTAGTGAAATGGATTGGGGAGAATATAAAGAAATCTTCTTAGATGCTACAGATTATAAAAAGTTTGATGATATACTGCGTATGGTTATTGCTGGTAACTCAAAACAAAGACAGCAATTAGCTGACTATTTAGAAACACAGTATCAACAAGGAAAATTAGTTTATGGCTTACATAGTTCCGATCGAGCAATAGTTACCTGTCTAGTCTTTGAACGCAATGGTCGCCAAGTACACTTTGTCGATGGTGCAGATGGCGGTTACGCCTTAGCAGCTAAGGCAATGAAAAAAAGAATGCAAGTCCTAAAGTTAGAATAAATCAGCATGAATTCTCATTTTATTTATCAGTATCCTCCTCTTTTATCGGGGATTTTAATTAAACGTTATAAACGATTTTTTGCCGATATTGAGTTAGCTACAGGAGAAATCATTACAGCACATTGTCCTAATACTGGGCCAATGACTGGAGTTTCTACTCCTGGTAGTTTAGTGCAAGTTTCTCACAATCCTAGTCCGACAAGAAAACTGGCTTATACTTGGGAAATGATTCAAGTTTCCGACAATGAACCCACTTGGGTAGGAATTAATACAAACTTGCCTAACCGAGTTATTAAACTAGGTTTAGAAGCCGGAATTTTCCCGGAATTAAGTGATTATACACACATTAAACCAGAAGTAGTCTACGGAAAAGATAAAAAAAGTCGCATTGATTTTTTATTATCAGGAAGCGAGGCAAATTTGCCTATTTATGTAGAAGTGAAGAACACAACTTGGTCGCAAGGTAGATTAGCAGTATTCCCGGATACCGTCACTACCAGAGGACAAAAGCATTTACAAGAATTAATTTCCATTTTACCGACAGGACGGGCAGTAATGCTTTATTTTATTAATAGGGGAGACTGCGACAGTTTTGCCCCAGGAGATCTGGTCGATCCGGTTTATGGGAAAATGCTAAGAGAAGCAGTAGCGAAAGGTGTGGAGGTTTTAGCTTATCGCTTTGAAACTAAACCCGAAGGAATTCGCTACTTGGGAAAAGCAAATTTTATACAAACTATGCCAACATTGAGTGTAAATTCAGCTAATTCTCATAGTTAAATTTAGGTACTTCTTATGAAGTGGTGGAAACGCCAAGGCATCTTTTTCAAAGAGGATTTAACGGTTAAAAGCGATCTCGCTTTCCTTAACCAAGTATTATCATGGTTTGATGAGTTATGTTTTCGTAATCGATCGAAGCTTTCTTGGTTAGGAAATAAACGCGATCGCCAATACCTACCTTTAGATGAGATAAAATTAGCTCTTGATGAGGGTTTTACCAATGCGGTACGTCATGCACACAAAGAGTTACCTTCAGAAACTCCGATCGATCTTCAATTTACTATTTGGGACGATCGCTTAGAAATTCGGATTTGGGATCGAGGCGAACCTTTCGATCCGAATACTTTACCAGAACCAGAACCAGGTACGCTGCAAGAAGGTGGTTTTGGGTGGTCTTTAATTCGCCGTTTGACCGATCGCGTATCTTACGATCGAGACGAAGATGGGCGAAACTGTCTGTTACTTGTGAAGCAAAAGCATTAAAATTTTACCTAAAAATAGGATTATTTGGTACAATTAAAGATTGTGTAATAAGTAAATATATGATTAATAATTCAGCTATTCAATTTAAATATAATGCACTTTACAAACCCAATCAGTTAATTTGTGGCAAAGGACAAACCGCAATCATTACCGGATGGAGTGTTAGACAAACAATTGCCAAACATTTGTCACCGGAAAATTACGCCGTAATTGGTAATTTATACAGTCCAACTAGGGGAATTTCCTTTTTAATTCGCAATTTATTAGCTAATCCTTACGTTAGAAGATTAGTAATTTTAAACGCCACCAAAGAAGACAAAAACGCTGGTGGTTGTCAATGCTTATTAGACTTTTTTACTCATGGATTTACCGCCGGAAAAAGCGACACCGGGCGAGATTGTTGGGTAATCAAATCGCCGATCGCAGGTTACATAGATATAGAAATTTCCGCCACAGCTTTAGAAGTATTACGCCAAAGTATTGAAGTTAAAGAAGTTAAATCAATTTCAGAAGCAGTAGATTTAGTCAACTGCTATGCAACAAAAGAAACTTTAGAACCTTGGGGAGAACCGTTAGTTTTTCCCGAAGTAGAAGTTGTTCCAACCGTATTACCCGGACATCGTTACGGACATCGCATCGAAGGCAAAACAATTGCCGAAACTTGGGTAAAAATCATTCACCGAATTAAGACAACTGGCACAATTAGACCCACAGGTTACGATGGCAAATGGCAAGAATTAATTGATTTAATCGCAGTCGTTACCGATGAACCAGAAAACTTCTATTTCCCCGAACCGAACTATTTACCAATTGATAGAAGTTTCTTAGAAGAATACATTTCCCAAATCTTAGATGATTCGCCTTACAGAGAAGGAGTTAAATATACTTATGGACAGCGTTTAAGGTCATGGTTTGGCAAAGATCAAGTTGAACAAGTGATTGAGAAACTAATAGGAGAAATTGATGCGGCGAGTGCCGTAATGTCTCTTTGGGATGTGCAAGATCATGATAAAGGCGGGAGTCCTTGTTTAAATCATATTTGGGTGAGAGTTGTGGAGAATGAATTAAATTTAACAGCGACTCTTCGCAGTAATGATATGTATATGGCATGGCCCGCAAATGCAATGGGATTAAGGGCATTGCAAAAACATATTAGAGATGAAATTGCCAAGCGTTCTGATTATAATTTGCAAATGGGGCCGTTAATTACTGTTAGTCAGTCGGCGCATATTTATGATGATACATGGGAAAATGCCGATCGCCTAATTGAACAACAATATGCCGCAATTTGCCAGCAACGAGACTATCACGATCCAGCAGGAAACTTTTTAATTGAAACAAGAAATGATGAGATAGTTGTCACGCAAATGACTCCTGGTAGTGGTGAGGTTGTTACTTCTTATAGTGGCAAATATCCACTTAAAATTGTGAGGGAAATTTGCGCTGCTTCTCCAGCAATTATGCCAGAACATTCTGCTTATTTAGGAATAGAATTGCAGAAGGCGTGGGAGTGTTTGAAAACAGATAAACAATATATTCAGGATCGATAATGTACGAAACTTCAGCAAGACCAACATGGGACGAATATTTCATGATGTTGGCAAAATTAGCTGCTACTAGATCTACTTGTTTAGCATTTCCGGTAGGTGCAGTAATTGTTAAAGATAAACAAGTTGTGGCGACAGGTTATAACGGTTCACCTTCGGGAACGGCTCATTGTATTAGCCAAGGTTTTTGTTATCCTGGGTTAGAAAGTTGTGATGCTAGTAGTACTTTGCCTTCCCGTGCGGTTCATGCTGAAGCAAATGCGATCGCACAAGCTGCCAAACACGGCATTTCCACAGAAGGTGCTACTATTTATGTTACCTTAGAACCTTGCCTTTCTTGCTTAAAATTAATCATTTCTGCGGGAATTCACGAAGTTTTTTATGAAACTACTTTTAATAATGGCAATAACGCTATTGTCAGGGATTCCTTTATTAAAGATGGTTTAGTTACCTTAAAACAAATACACATTTCCGAAGCAACAGCCCAAAAAGCGGCTAATTTCCTATTAAATCCGATTTCAATTAAACGTTGATAGTAACGAAAGGTTAAAAACTAGTAATTTCAGATTTGGCGAGGTTAGCATTGTAGTTGCCTTATAGATTAATTCCTAAGAGACATTTAGAGAATAGGCAAAAAATCTGCAACTATGAACAAAAAAGTAACTAACCATCGCCAACATTGGCAAGTAAAATTATTATTATTTTGCTTCCCTTTGTTAATTTTAACTGCTTGCGATCGAGGAGAGAGAGCTTCAAAACCACAATCATCTGCTATTCCACCAACACCAGCAGCATCAATAGATGAAGCACCAACAATAACTCGTAGTGCTGATAATGCAGTTCAACCTACACCTAATACAGAGCAATATAACCGGATTGAAGATAATCAATTTGTCACTGTCAAAAATCAGCCATTATCAACATTTTCCATTGATGTTGATACAGCATCTTATAGTAATGTGAGAAGATTCATTAATGAAGGACAAATGCCACCTAAAGATGCGGTGCGAATTGAAGAGATGATCAATTATTTTACTTATGATTATCCGCAACCAAATGGCGATCGACCTTTCACCATTTCCACCGAAATTTCCCAAACACCTTGGAATCCCAAACATAAATTAGTACAAATTGGATTACAAGGAAAACGCATCGCCTCAGAAAACATACCTCCCAGCAATCTCGTATTTTTAATCGATGTTTCCGGTTCGATGGAAGATCCGAATAAACTGCCACTTTTACAAACAAGTTTTCGTTTATTAACCAATCAATTAACCGCCAAAGATACAGTTTCCATAGTAGTCTATGCCGGAAATGCCGGATTAGTTTTGCCCCCAACTCCCGGAAACCAAAAAAACAAGATCATCTCGGCAATTTATAACTTAAAAGCAGGAGGTTCCACTGCTGGAGGAGAAGGAATTAAACTTGCTTACGAAATAGCCAAACAGAACTTTCTCCCATCAGGAAACAACCGAGTCATTCTCGCAACCGATGGTGATTTTAATGTCGGTATTTCCAGCGATGGAGAATTAGTTCGATTAATTGAAGATTACCGAAATCAGGGAGTTTTTCTTACCGTTCTTGGGTTTGGCATGGGAAACTTGAAAGATGCTAAAATGGAACAACTCGCGGATAAAGGTAACGGCAATTACGCTTATATTGACAATCTCCAAGAAGCAAAGAAAGTATTAATTACCCAAATGGGTGGAACAATTTTCACTATTGCCAAAGACGTGAAAATTCAGGTAGAATTTAATCCAGCGAAAGTGCAAGCTTATCGATTAATCGGTTACGAAAATCGAATGTTACAAGCAGAAGATTTTAACAACGACAAGAAAGATGCCGGAGAATTAGGCGCAGGACATTCGGTAACAGCACTTTATGAAATAATTCCTGTAGGCGTGCAAAGTGATGTCAAATTGTCCCCAGTTGATTCTTTGCGTTACCAACAAAATCAAGTTGATTCCCAAGCGTATCAAAATAACGAATTAATGTTGGTGAAACTGCGTTACAAAGAACCTAAAGACACAATCTCTAAATTAATTACTCAACCATTAATCGATGAAAATGTCTCATTCACCAACGCCTCAAATAACTTAAAATTTGCCGCAGCAGTAGCAGAATTTGGCATGATTTTAAGAGATTCCGAATTCAAAGGAACGGCGAACTTAGACCAAGTTTTAGAGTTAGCGCGTCAGTCTAAAGATGTAGACTTAGCTGGTTATCGCGCCGAGTTCATTAACTTAGTAGAAAAAACCAAATCCTTAGCTGTTTCCCAAAGATGAAACAAGAAAAAACAGACAAACATAGATGAATTATCCAAATCCCATCTGCGTTTATCTGCGTTCATCTGCGGTTAAAAAATTCTTCCCTGCATCAACTAAGGACGATGACTGCGGCGAATTTCAGTAATTTGATCTGCCACATCTAAAATTGCGGCTGGCATTTCTGGGCCTGTCATTATAATATCGACATGATGGGGACGTTTAGCGAGAAATTCCAATACTTCCTTTTCGGGAATTAAACCAAAATTTACCGCCAAACTTAACTCATCCAGAACTACCAAATCATATTTTCCTGTGGTGACAACTTTTTGAGTATACTTCCACAAATCGCGCAAAGAACGCATTTCGATTTCATCTAATTGTGGCGTATCAATGCAGCGTGGTAAATCGCAACGCACCCAATCTAAATTTTGTCCTAAACAAACCGGATGTTCATACCCCTGATTGATTCCTCCCTTGAGGAATTGCACTACCAAAACAGGCGTTCCTTGTCCGGCGATTCTTAACGCTTGCGCCATGACACTGGTGAAGAAACTGCGATGGGAAGAGGTAAAAACCTGTACCAATCCTTCAATTTCCGGTAATATGTCATGCTGCGTAGTTTCGTAACTTTCACGAACAGAACTAACAGTTGGGGTTTCTATCTGGGCTACCATAAGTCAACAAATGATGGTCAGCAACCTTCTGACCACACTATTTATTTAGTGCCGTCATTGGGTTTACCTTACAAAATATAGTGTATTTTTTGCTTAGTATCCATAATAAAACACTATATATATAATTAAGTCAATACTAAAATTGGTAGGAAATTCTTAACCTTTCCCGTCAAGTCGTAGGGTGCGTCAGAATACTAAATTTACTGATTAGCTGCAAAATTTTCTGCTCTGACGCACCCTACAGTTCTAGGAATAATTAAGCATCTATCATCAGTAAGAAAATCCCAGAGTAAATTAGATGTTAAGCTAATTTCGATTTTTGATGCCAATTTTGGGAGAAGTTGTGCTATGAGATTAATAATTTTAGGAGGCGCGGGTGCGGGGAAAGGAACCCAAGCGCAAAGATTATCTGCTCATTTATCTATTCCTCGCATTTCTACTGGGGATATTTTGCGGAATGCGATAATTACTGAAACGGAGTTAGGGAAGCAGGCGCAGGCGTTTGTGGCAAAGGGGGAACTCGTACCTGATGAGATTATGATTGAATTTATGCGGCAAAGGCTGTTATTATCTGATGTTGCTCAGGGATGGGTACTCGATGGTTATCCGCGAACGGCTTTTCAAGCAGAAGAGTTAGATTTTCTGTTAGCAGATTTGGGACAACAGCTAAATTGGGCAATTTGGTTAGATGTGCCTGAGTCGGTGTTAGAATTTCGTTGTTTAAAGCGGGGACTGATTGATGACCAACTAGAGATTATCCAGCGGCGAATTCAATTATTCCAAGAACGAACGGTTCCGATTTTGGATTATTACGGTTATCGCGAAAGGCTGTTATTGATCGATGGTGTGCAAACTCCCGAACAAGTGCAGCAAAGTATATTAAAAAGAATTAGTCAAACTGCTGTATCCTAGTTAAAATTTCGAGGCAAGTGCGATGTCTTGGCAACGTCCTGATGGTAGAGAACCTTATCAATTACGCCCGATTCGGTTTGAACACAATTTTACTCGGTTCGCTTCTGGTTCGGTGTTGACTCACTGCGGCGATACGCAAGTTCTTTGTACTGTGAGCGTGCAAGAAAGTGTGCCGAAGTTTTTGGAAGGTAAGGGTCAAGGTTGGTTAACTGCGGAGTATCGAATGCTTCCGGGTGCAACTCCCCAACGTCAAGAACGGGAATTTTTGAAACTTTCGGGTCGAACGCAAGAAATTCAAAGGTTGATTGGTCGTTCTTTAAGGGCGGCTTTGGATTTGAATGCTTTGGGTGAGCGAACAATTGTGGTTGATGCTGATGTTTTGCAAGCGGATGCTGGTACGCGAACGACGGCGATTACTGGGGGTTTTGTAGCTTTGGCGGATGCGATCGCAAAATTACTAAATGAAGGTAAGTTGGAGCGATCGCCAATTATTCACCAAGTCGCCGCTATCTCCGTCGGACTTCTCGCAGGTGAACCTTTCCTCGACCTCAACTATCCCGAAGATGTCGCCGCTGAGGTTGATTTTAACGTGGTAATGAATGAAAACCTCTCGATGATTGAACTTCAGGGAACCGCTGAACATGGTTTTTTCAGTCGTCCGCAACTAAATCAACTACTCGATTTCGCCGAAAAAGGTATTCGTGACCTCTTAGAAATGCAGCGGGAAACCTTGAATCTTTCCTTACCTAAATCTGAAGTGCTTGTGTAGAGGGCATTTCAGTTTGGGAGGGGGTTATATGGGCGCACCTTTTCCATTATGAGTCAAATAATACCAAAAAAATCAACTAATAGCAAGGGGTAAAAAGATAAAATTTTTTGAGGCAATTTTGCAGCGAACAAATGACTCAATTTGGTTTAAAAAAGGTGTAATCTTCCTCAAACACCTCTTCCCAAGAAAGAGAAGTTAACTCGCAGCGTTTACCCATTTCATCTTCGGCATCTTTTATCGCTCTTTTGAAACATTTCTGCCAAATAGATTCGATATAATTACGATTCAAGCTTGGAACTTCTTCTTGAATATCGGCAATTTCTAGACGGGCAGAACGAATGGTAATACTCCAACTAGAACTCCGCATTTCTGGCTGACATTTCCACTTAATGATATGAGCCATCAATCTAGTTAATTGACTCATCAGCGCCAACTTTTTCGATTTTCCCATTGATTCGATTAAAGTGTAGAGTCCCTGATTTGCTTCCATCAACTTTCCCTCTTCCAAAAGTTGCTGAACTAAGACAGCAGTTTGATATTCCGAACTCGCCGCTAACCATTCCCAATCTTGTAAAGTTGGCATATTTTACTTTTCTAGCAATGCAAATATATTCTAACTAGATCCCCGACTTCTTCAAGAAGTTGGGGATCTGAAGTTTACTGAGGTTGTTGTTGAGGACGATTTTGACGATTTTGGCGCATTTGTTGCATTTGTTGTTGTTGCTCAGGAGTTAAAACAGCTTGCATTTTTTGGCGAGACTCCTGACGAATGCGTTGAATTTGTGCTTGTTGATCCGCAGTCAGATTTAATGTAGACCAAAGTTGACCGCGTTGACCGCGACGTTGACGACCTTCTTGTGCTTGTTGTTGTCCTCTTTCTTGTCTTCTTTGTTCTCTGGCTGCACGCAATTTGTCTTTCTGTTCTTGGGTGAGAACGTTTTCAATTTGTTGGCGAGTTGCTTCCCGAATTTGGCGCATTTGGGTTTTTTGCGCGTCAGTTAAATTGAGTCGATTCCTTTTTCCTTGAGCCAAAATTAGCTGTTGCTCGGAAGTATTGGAAAGGGGTTTGGCTTGGGCTAAATTTACCCAAGCTGTAGACATTACTAATGTGGCGGTTGTTCCCAAAATTGCAATTAATTTGGTGTTCATAATTAACCCAATACAAAAACTGCACTTTTAGACGTGACTGGTTTCCAAAAGGTTCAGGTTTTTGTGATTTGTTTTCTGTAAGACTTCCGTACTGTCGCCTCAGCTAGTAAGGGCGGGTTTTGTTGAAAGGTTATCTGTTAGATGAAAGAGGTATCTGCTAAACCCGCCCCTACAAAAATGATCTAATTAGGTTCAGAAACCGGGTTTCTTTGGTAATTACGAATGGCTAAATTTGGTTGACTTTTGGGGAAATTTGTGCCAAAGAAAGCTTTGCAAAATTTTACTAAAACATAAAGATTTATTGCTCTAAAACAACAATTTTGTTGTTTTAATTTCTGCTAAATTCCAGGCAGGAAAGGGATTTGAGCGATCGCAAACCCAACAAAACCCGCAATATTACCTACTCCATAAAAGACTGTATCTCTGAGAGAATCAGAAACGATTTGATAATCAAGCAATTATCTTTCGGTTGTCAGGATAAGGGAGAAGTTTATGAAATTAGCTTACTGGATGTATGCAGGTCCGGCACATATTGGTACGCTACGGATTGCTAGTTCGTTTAAAAATGTTCATGCGATCATGCACGCGCCTTTGGGGGATGATTATTTTAATGTGATGCGATCGATGTTAGAACGGGAAAGAGATTTTACACCTGTGACTGCTAGTATTGTCGATCGTCACGTTTTAGCCAGAGGTTCCCAAGAAAGGGTTGTTGATAATATTACCCGCAAAGATCAGGAAGAACGCCCAGATTTGATCGTGTTAACTCCGACTTGCACATCTAGTATTTTACAGGAAGATTTGCAGAATTTTGTCGATCGCGCCCAGATTGAAGCGAAAGGCGATGTGATGTTAGCAGATGTCAATCATTATCGGGTGAATGAACTGCAAGCAGCCGATCGCACTTTGCATCAAATCGTCCAATATTATATAGAGAAAGCGCGGAAAAAAGGCAATCTTCCTGAAGGTAAAACCGAAAAACCGTCGGTTAATATTATTGGGATGACAACGCTAGGTTTCCACAATCAACATGATTGCATGGAACTGAAAAAATTAATGGCTGATTTGGGAATTGAAGTTAATCAAGTAATTCCCGAAGGTGCTTCCGTTCAGAACTTAAAGAATCTGCCGAAAGCGTGGTTTAACTTAGTTCCTTATCGGGAAGTTGGGTTAATGGCAGCTAAATATTTAGAACAAGAATTCGGCACACCTTATATAGATATCACCCCAATGGGAGTGGTAGAAACGGCGCGTTGTATCCGCAAAATTCAACAAGTAATTAATGCCCAAGGTGGGGAAGTTGATTACGAAGAATTCATCAACGAACAAACCTTGTATGTTTCCCAAGCTGCTTGGTTTTCTCGTTCCATTGACTGTCAGAATTTAACCGGGAAAAAAGCGGTTGTATTTGGTGATAATACCCACGCTGCTGCTATTACGAAAATTCTCGCTCGTGAAATGGGAATTCATGTAGTTTGGGCGGGAACTTATTGTAAATATGATGCTGATTGGTTCCGGGAACAGGTTAGTGAATATTGCGATGAAGTAATTATTAGTGATGACAATGGTGCGATCGGAGATGCGATCGCCAGAGTTGAACCTTCCGCCATTTTCGGCACACAAATGGAACGCCACGTCGGTAAACGTTTAGACATTCCCTGCGGCGTAATTGCATCACCAATTCACATTCAAAATTTCCCCATTGGCTACAAACCTTTCGTCGGATACGAAGGCACAAATCAAATAGTTGATTTAATCTACAATTCCTTCACCTTGGGAATGGAAGATCACCTATTAGAAATCTTCGGCGGACATGATACCAAAGAAGTAATTACCAAAGGAATTTCTGCTGATTCCGACTTAGGTTGGACAAAAGAAGCACAAGCAGAATTGAATAAAGTTCCTGGTTTTGTGCGAGGGAAAGTGAAGCGAAATACCGAAAAGTTTGCCCGTGAAAGAAACATTTCGCAGATTACTGTTGAAGTAATGTATGCAGCAAAAGAAGCAGTTGGCGCTTAGTTAGCTGTTAGTAGTAACTCAAGTTGCAAGTTACAAGTCTGGCTCTTTCTTAGCCCCCCTTTTGATCCCCCCTCCGCCCCCCTTAATAAGGGGGGAACCAGCGGAAGCTTCGCTATTAACATCACGGGGGTTTGGGGGGATCTAAACCTACTAATCACAGCCTTAGATCCCCCCTAACCCCCCTTACTCAAGGGGGGGACTCCGAAAGAATTAATAACTAGCAACTTGCGTTAGTAGGGTGGGCAATGTTCACCCTACAGAAATTTTCGCTTAGTTTAAATTGTAAAAAAAGGACTTACTTATGAGCAGTAACATATCCAATAACAGTTCAAATCAAAATCGACTGTACACCAGATTCCTTACTCATCTAAAAATACTTCAGTTTGTCGGTTATTTTATTGTAGTCGCAATTAATGCTTCTGTACTATTTTTTAACCAAGGATTCACCAGCCCATTCTTTTTCCTTTCTTTATTTAATGTTTTAATTAGCTGTGTAGTTATTTACGTAATTACAGAAAATTTGAGAGCAATTATCGACTTACTAAGTCGGATAGAACGAAATACAAGGTCTGAATAATGTATTGAGGATGTGCGATCGCACTCCACAGCAAAGACAGTTTTAGAGTAAATTATCTTTGAGGAGTTCAGCTTTAACATCATCTAAGCTAATTCCTTTTCCTTCTCGAAATTGCTGGCGAGATTTCTTGACTCTTTTTTTAAAGAGGGGATGATTTTCTAAATCGTAATCAAACACATCTTCTTCATCGGAAAAACCCCGCAATACAGCGATCGGCTTTCCTTCTTTCAAAATGATGATATCTTCCACTTCAGCAAGTTCGATATATTTTGAAACATCGGTTTGTAAGTCAGTTAAAGTTACTGTTTTCATAATCTATTCCTCCGTTTGTTCTGTAGTTTTACCTTCACGTAACAGCCAATCAGCTGCTTGTGATTTAGCAACAATGGCGATAATTTCCACAAAATTATCTACAACGTCATAGAAAACACGAATTTCATCAACCCGCAGTCGATATTGTGGTTTATCCATTCCCCGCAAGCGTTTAATTCTACTTTTACTTTCTTGAGTGGGGTTGTGTAATAGATGAATTTCAATTGCATCGATTACTTTGCTGCGATCGATCGGTCTGAGAAGTTTTAGGTCTTCTAAAGATTCGGTTGTAAACTGGATTTCATAAGGCATTTTTAAGCTGTATATATTTTAAACAATTCTAAAACATAGTGATGTATGCAGCAGAAGAAACTATTGAGGCATACGTATTAAGTCTTAAATTGCCCATAGTAAAAATGAAATCCCCCTCCAAAATCACTTGTAGGAGGCTTTCATCTTTAACTTTAATGGTTAAACTTGCACCTCCGATCTCCGCTGATTTTCATTTTTGAGAATGCAGTAAAACAAGTTAGCTGGGTTGTTTCCTCCACCCTTGCCATAAGCCTTAATGTAATTACTAAGCGCGTTTGCAACGTTTTGAGGTGAGGAAGAATTAACTAAAACCACCAATCCGGGCGTAAGTTCGATTCCAGCAGCTTCTACTTCGCTTAAAATTTCCGAAACTGTCAGTGCTGATGCACTAGAGGATACATTGTCAATCCCACTGAATTGCATTAGGCGATCTAGGCGTTCTAAGCCAATAGGACCACCAGCAAGCTCTTTGACATTGGCTAAACATTTGTTGAACTCTTGAAGACGTTCAAGGTGTTCGCTTCTCAATGCAGTAGGATTTGTGTTAAAATTAGACATAAAAGGCCACCTCCAGGGGCTAAATACTGGAAATCAACAAAATTTGTTAACGAGAGCCGACTGTTGGCGCAGTCGGCTTTCTTTTTTTATTTTAGGGGGCTGCAAGATATGCTGCAAGTGCTGTTTTTGGTGCATATAAAGTAGATTCAATAATAAACTTAAGGTATAATCATAGATTAATATTAGCAACCTTAAGTAACTTCATCTGCACCTCATGCAGGTTAAAGAAATATTGATGTCATATAATCAAATTCAACAAATCAGCCTATGAACACAGTACAAAATCGTTCCAGCCAAATGATTTTTGTCCACGCAGACCTTGATCTCTATGGTCTGAGTCCTTACGAGTTCAGGTTGTATGCACACATAGCTCGTAGACGCGAATGTTTCTCCAGCCTGCAAACAACTGCAAAAATTTGTAAAATGAGCGTCCGAAAGGCTCAATATGCTCTTAAAACTCTAGAAAAATTAGGATTAGTGCAAAAAACAGTTCGTAAGGGTAAAACAGACATTTATGAACTGACACCCAGGAATTGTTGGAAAGAGCCAGAGTACGATACGAATTTAGAAGCAGAGCGCAACAAGGTCAAAGCTTCTTTTGCAAAATCACGAGCATCAATATCCAGAACAATAAATAATGAAAATAATGAAGAGGAACTAGATTTTTAAACTAATAACAGGGTAAAAGCACGAAATTATTACTCACTTGTAAAAATGGAAATTGTAGACAACGTTAGTTATTATGAGAGGATGTAGCTATGTCAACTCCCATCCAAAACAACCAAAGAAGCACAATTGAAATAACCCTAACTCAAGAACAAAAAGAAACCCTAGAAAAAGCCGCTGCTATTAGTTCTCAAACTCTCAGCGAATATTTGTTAGCAGCCGCATTGCAACTAGCAGAAGAAACACCCTTGCAACCAGAAGCGATCGCACTTTCCGAAAAAGACTGGGAAATCTTTACTTCAGCCCTGGAAAACCCCCCCGAACCTAACGAAGCACTGAAAGCAGCTATTAAAAAACATCAAGAAAAATATGGCAAGTGGTAAACAATGGAATGGACTTTTTGCTCTATAGATGATGACTCAGTTAATAGGGAAAATTTTGACTGCGGTGTACCAGAGTTAAATGAGTATCTGAAAAAGTATGCAAGGCAAAATGATAGAAGAGGAATTGCTAAAACCTTTGTGGCAATTTCTGAAGATGGAAACAGAGATGTATATGGCTATTACTCTGTAGGTATGGCTGAAATTAAACGAGAGTCTCTACCTGCAAATTATCAGCGAGGAATACCCCGCTATCCTGTCCCAGCGATGCGCTTATCTAGACTTGCTGTAGCTTTGGCAATGCAGGGTAGAGGACTAGGGGAAGAACTTCTTATGGAGTGCTTTCGTAAAGCAGTTCGCCTATCTTCCGAAGTGGCAATATTTGCCGTCATAGTTGATGCTAAAAATCAGCCAGTAAAAGAGTTTTATTTGAAATACGGTTTTATTCCGTTAAAAGATAATGAGCTTTCAGTTTTTATACCGATCTCCACTATTACCGAATTCTTAGAAAATGCTTCATCTTAAATGTCGATCGCGCCTATCAAACTCAACTTTTACACCAAGAGCCAGAATTAGTTGTTCAGACACTTAAACTAAAATAATGAGAATGATAACAACAGCAACATTATTTCAGTGGGTAGAACTCAAACAAGATGTTCCTAATAGTCCTGTGAAAAAAGGTGATAAAGGAGTTGTATTAGATCATTTACAACCAACAAAACATCAACCAGAAGCAGGATATACTCTAGAAGTATTTCAAAATGGGGAAACTTTAGATGTGATTTCTGTACCAATTTCTTGGGTAAATCCTCTACCAGAAATATGGGGAAAGGAATAAAGCGATCGCTCTGCTACTATTTAAACATCTAGATCCTTTTGATCGTTTGAAGTTAAATTAAATAAAATGCGATCGTAATTTTTCATTAAAACAACCTAGTATGGACGCATCTCAACCTCCAATAGAACCGCCTTATTTTGAGATACTTACCCCCCTTGGCGTATTAGTCCGAACTACAGCTTCCTACTGGGCTAAAATCGTAACATTCAAACATCCAAACATGGCGGGACAAGAAAGTGCGATCGAACAAACTTTGCAACAACCAACAGAAATTCGCCGCAGTCAATCAGATCCAGAAGTATATCTTTATTACAGATCCGATCCACCTTATTTCATCTGTGTGGTAGCTAGACATTTAAATGGCGAAGGATTTATCATCACCGCCTATCGAACAGATAAAATCAAAAGAGGAGAAACTGTATGGAACCCGTGAAAATCTATTACGATAAATTAGGTAAAACCCTGACAGTTTGGTTTGACGATCCTAAAAAGGAGTTTATCGCAGAAGAAGCAGATGAAGAACTTTTGCTGATGAAAGATCGCAATGGTAAAGTAATTGGGTTTGAACGACTAAACTATAACTTGGGAAATGTTGACATCTTGCCAGTAGAATTTATTAGTGTTTAGCAGAGTGCGACAGAAACACCTTTGCAACCAGAAACGATCGCACTTTCCAAAAAAGACTAGGAAATTGATACCTCAGCAATTGAAAATCCCCCAGAACTTAACCCTAAACTCAAAGCAGCTATCAAACGTTACCAAGAAGAATACAAACAGAAATAAGTAAAGCAATAAATTTTTTGCTCATCTGCGTTCATCCGCGTTCATCTGCATTCATCTGCGTTAAAAAAAGCGATCGCACCCCCCACAAAAACCCCCCTGTACATCTGCGTTCATCTGCGGTAAAAAAAAATCTAACCTATTCACTCATCCACAATTTCTTCCGCCTCAAAATCAACCTTATCATAAACATCATCCAAAGACACTTCCACCGCAAAAGAACTAAAAACTAACGCCAAATCTTCCTCATCATAAACACAATAAGACCACCGCTTATTTTCCTGTTTAGAAAACTGTTCAATAAACCTCTGACTTTGGTCAATCAAAATATATTCTTGAAAACTTGGAATTGTCTGATAAAACTGAAACTTCCCACCTCGATCGTAAGCTTTAGTAGACTTAGATAACACCTCCACAATTACTTGAGGATTAGTAACAGTATCCTTTCTTTGCTCAAAATATTCTGGTTTTCCCGCAGTTACCATCACATCTGGATAAGTGTAACTTCGTTTTTTAGGTATCCATAAACGTACATCACCGATAAAAACTCGATAGTTTTGTCCTTTTAACGCAAGACTTAATGCGATGTAAACATTTCCCGCAATTTGATTATGATTAGTAGTTCCACCAGTCATCGGTACAATCTCCCCATCGTAATATTCGCTTTTGTATTCCGCCGCTTCTTCCAATGCTAAATATTCCTCTGGGGAGTAGTAACGTTTTTCAACTGCTTGGATAATTCCCGTCATTAGCTAATTCTCCTAACTAAATATTTTCCAACTTACTGGGAGAAATGCCGATCGCACTTCCCCCAATTTCCCCACTCAATCTTTTGCCTTATCCTCAGAATCTTCTATCAATTGAGCTTTAATTTCAACAATCTCTGGCGCTTCCGGTAAAGCAGGATTTTCCGATTTTTGTTGAGTCTCGGAAAGTTGTTCTTTTGCTCGATCGCCCAAATCTTTCGCCTTATCTTTTGCTTGTTTCGCAATACTCTGGGCTCCTTTCGCCAAAGAATTGAAATGGCGTTTTGTTTCCTCTAAATCTGTCTGAAATAACTCTTTAATTTGCCCTACTTTTTGATTCAAACCTTCTGAATAAAACTGTGGTTCTTGAAAAGTTGCTTCCTCCACAATTAACCGCTTACTACCGATACTCTGAATCTTAGAAATAGGTAAAATGTAAAGACCGTCTAAAATTCCCTTCCAACCGCTAGAACTAAACAAATAATTAGCGATCGCACCAGTTTCAGCGACAATTAAATAATCTACTAACTTGCCAACCTTACTACCAGTATCCGTCCAAACTTCATGACCAATTAAAGAATATACTTCATCAGGTTTTTCTACATTAGTAAACTCATCCCGGTTAATATTTACTAAAATGCTCTGTTCGCCAAATGATTCAATTTGTTGCCAAACTACCCCCTGTTTACTGCTACCCAAAAAACCTGACTTACAAGTTAAACCTAATACTTTATGAATTTGCGGATTTAACCACAAAGAGTCTACTCGTCCTAACTCTTCTGCGGTGCGGCGATCGAGCACCAACATATTAATTAGTTCACTTTGCTTAATCACTGATTCTTGTGTATTCATAAATTACCTCCTAACCTCTTAAATAACAGTAAAATATACTTGAATTTTACTCTATCCTCAATCAGATTCAATCCCCTGGTAGAAACTAATCTTTGTTAACCATGACTATATTTAATAACAATTCCCTAGCTAAATCAACAATTCAAAAGAAAAAACCTCGATTAAAAAGGATTTTCTACTATTCTCTTTTGGGTAAACTTTCCTTGCTTACCTTGTTAGCTATTGGTTATTTTACTCCAGTAATTAACTGCAATATTACCCAAGAAAAATGCAATTTTTCAGTTTGCATTATTAACGATGGAATGCACACAAACATTGTGCTTCCCGTTAGCAACGAAATAGTTGATTGGCGGGAATTTATTAACATTTCTGATATTGGCAAAGATACTTCAGCTAATTATAAATATCTCACTTTTGGTTGGGGAGATAGGGATTTTTATATTCAAACTCCCACCTTGGCGGAATTAAATCTTGTGACTGCGATCAAAGCATTATTTTTACCTACTCCTTCCACAATTCTTGTCCAAGGATTTGCCGAAATCCCCCGAAATCGAGAAGTTAAATGTGTCAAAGTTACTAGAAAAGATTACTTAGAATTAACGCAGTTTATCCAAAATACTTTTCAATTAAACCCGCAGAATCAGCCAATTAGAATTGCCAACGGTCACTTATCTAGTAGTGGGTTTTATGCAGCGAATGGCAATTATTCAATCCTGAAAACTTGTAATGATTGGACAGCCGAAGCATTAAGAAAAGCTAGTGTAGATACACCTTTATGGGCTGGTCTTTCCTCGGCAGTAATGCTACATTTTAGCCGAACTTGTGAATGTAGCATTAGTGATGAAAAAGCACTATTTCGCGACTATTCTGGAGGAATAGTTAAGTAAGTCATTTTATCTTTTGACGGATCTGAATTATTGGTAGACGATCGCTTAGACTCAGTTTTCTGACTAACTTTCTCAGGATCTCCCACCTCTAATTGAATTTGGATTTTTGGCCCAGAATTTCCTAAACGGACAATCATTCCATCATTAACTTTAATCTTTTTCACTGGACGATCGTTCACATAAGTTCCATTGGAACCTAAACTAACAATTTCCCATTCCGAACCATCATGCACTAGCTCAATATGTTTCCGAGATACAACAGAACTCAGAACCACCACATCATTCTCTTTGGAACGACCAATCTTAATTACAGGTTCAACGTCAAAAGTCCAACTTTGAACCGGGGTAGACTGGCTAGGATGTAACAGATTTAAAGTAATCACCGCTATAAAATTGGGCAGATATTTGTGTGTATAATTTTGACGACATTACGCCGCTTATGTCCAGCATATCAATTAAAGAATGCTTCGGCAATTACTACAATCGTATAGTTACCAAAGTACAAGGTTGCTAACTAGATTTATTCTGCCTAACAGGAATTTCAATCACTATTTCTGTACCCTGTCCTAGTGCGGAAATACACTTTAATTGACCTCCGTGTTTCTCGACTACAATCTGATAACTAATTGATAAACCTAAACCAGTTCCTTGTCCTACTGGTTTAGTGGTAAAGAAAGGGTCAAAAAGTTTACGCCTGACATCCTTAGTCATTCCTGGCCCATTATCAAGAATCCGAATAGCTAACCAGGGAAACTTATCGATCGAATCAGCAGAATTTCGTGGAGATTGATCGGCGACCGCCTCCTCCCCCAAACCCTGAATCAACTCAGTCCGAATCCGAATACAAGGCGCAGAACAACAAGCAGGATAACCCTTTTCCAAAGCATCGATCGCATTATTCAGCACATTCATAAACACCTGATTTAACTGCCCAGCATAACACTCAACCAGAGGTAAATCCCCATACTCCTTAATCACCAAAATCCCCGGATGTTCTGGAGTAGCTTTCAACCGATTTTGCAGCAGAGATAAAGTACTATCTATACCCTCATGTAAATCAACAGGCTTCATTTCCGCTTGATCCAACAAAGCGAAATTCCGCAAAGATAACACAATTTGACGAATTCTTTCCGCCCCAATTTGCATCGAACTCAGTAATTTTAGTAAATCTTCCAAGACAAAATTCAAATCAATTTCTTCAGCCCTAACTTGAATTTCTGGCACGGGCGATGGATAATTCTTTTGATAAAGCTGCACCACATCTAATAAATCTCGTGCATACTGACTAGCGTAAGGCAAATTACAATGAATAAAACTAATTGGATTATTAATTTCGTGAGCAATTCCCGCCACTAACTGTCCCAAACTAGACATTTTTTCCGCTTGAATTAGCGAAGCTTGAGTCGATCGCAATTGATGTAAAGTAGCTTCTAACTGAGCCGCTTTTTCTTGCAACTCCACCTCTCGACGGCGCAAAGCTTCCTCCACCTTTTGCCGTTTCACAATATCCTGTTTCAGCAACTTATTAGCCGCTTTCAACTCAGCAGTGCGTTCCTCAACCTGCCTTTTCAAATCATCGTGAGCCTTTTGCAATTCTACTTCCGCCAATGTCCGGGAAAAAATTTCCCGTTGCAACCTTTGATTAGCATCTCTTAATTCCGTCGTCCGTTCATCCACAGCTTGCTGTAACTCTTCAATCACCCCATACATTTCCGTAGCGCCGAGAACTTTCAACAAGCTAGTTTGAGAAACAATACCCAACAATTCCCCCTGAACACCCTTCACCACCAAACGTCGGACATGACATTGCTGCATTTGTTGATGAGCAATCCATAAAGAATCTGAAGGACTTAAACAAAACAACGGCGAACTCATCACCTCTTGAGCTTGCATTTGGGATAAATTCAGTTCTAGAGCCCGAAACTGGACAATATCCCCCTCAGTCACAATTCCCAGCGGTACGATGTAATTTTGTAAATGATTCTCACTATCTAAAGTCGTTTTCTCCTCAATCCGGGTAATGACCACACAACTTACCCGATACTCTGCCATCAACTGAGCTAAATTCAGCACTGAAGTAGTCATTGGTGCATGAATCACCTGAGTCGTCATCACATCACCCACAGACCACAACCGCGTCAACAAATTAGCTGGTTGCATAGAGGCGCGAATACTCTTCGGTGTCAACAGTCCCAGCAGTTGACCTTGGGAATCTAAAACTGGTAAGTGGCGAATCCGATTTTGCCGAAACACTGATAAAGCCGTAAAAATATCTTGCGAATCCGAATCAGTGAGCTTAATTACCGGACTAGACATCACATCAGCAACCTTCACATCCTGGAAGTTCGTTCCCATAGCCGTTAGCCTCACAATATCCCTTTCCGTGAATATCCCGACTAACTGAGAATCTTCCATCACCAAAGCACAACTAGCTCTTTTGAAAGCCTCCACAGAAGTCCCATCTGTTTCTAACAATTGTGGCGAAGTATCTACTGGACAACTACTTCGCACCTGCGCCATCAGATGTAGTACATCAATCACAGGAGTATCTGGAGAGACTGTCAGGGTATGAGAGTCAATTGCACTTTTGAGAGATAGGGAGTAAAGCGGTGCGCCGTTCAGCTGCATGGAAATAAATTGATGTGATGATTGCCACATCACCACATTAATTCACGTTATGCTGTTTTCGCTATCTTGATCAAGGAGGGAAAAAAATCCGCCCTTTTCCCCCTCACCTTTTTTTCCCACTAATAATCAATTTGGGTGCTATCTTCTTTTTGTTGTTCGCCTTTGGGATAAATTAAAGTATCTCTGGATTTTTCCGGCTTGCTGTCTGCTGATGTTGGTTTTTGCGAAGTCATTTTTTGTCCATCTTTTGTACCAGAGCTTCCTAGATGGATTTGGATTTGGGGGCCAGAGCGAGCTAAACGAATCATTGCTCCTTCTCCGATCGGTGCTTCAGTGATGCGCTTACCTTCTAAGTATGTGCCATTAGCACCCAAATTAATTACTTCCCAATGGGAACCTTGACGACGCAGTTCCACATGGTAGCGGGAGACTACGGCGCTATAAAGAATCACATCATTGTCGGTGGCACGTCCGATCCGAATCAGTGATTCCTCTTCAAAAGTCCAGCTTTGAATGGGAATTGACTGAAGCGGATGTAGTAGGTTTAGTGTAATCACATCGGTAGGGTTAACTCTGGGTCAGATCGACTAGGAAAGCTGAAATAGGAAGGTTACAAGATCTCCTTTACCAAGGGAAATGCGATCGCCAGGACGCAATCGATGCCGATTACCCTTTGGTAAAGGCGTATGGTTAATGTAAGTTCCGTTAGAGCTTCCCACATCTTCAATATAGTAGGCATCTCCCTCGACGCGAATATCCGCGTGAACCCGGGAAACTACCTCGGAATTGGGAAATCCAGAAACGTCAATATCTGGGGGAATTTGCTCATTAGGTTTTCCCAAATGAATAATTGATAAATTTTGTGGCAATTCAATATTGGTTTTAGTTTGGACGTGATTCAGCAAAGCTGTTTGTTGCTGAATCCGAGTCGGAGCAATAGTGCCTTGATTTGGTGTTGGTGTGGGGTTGCTAGGGGATGCCATCTCTGGGGTAAATGGTGCTGGAGATGGGGGGACATTTGCTGCCACACTCACATTTTCTGGTTCGGGATCGGGTACAGAAGAACTAACCACTAAGGGATCTGGCTGCACCAAGGGATCGGGTGCTGGCAAATCTGGGATTGAAGGCTCTGCCTCGGCAGCCATTGCTACTGTAGCGGGAGCAGCTGTTTGTGGTTCTGCTGCTTCGGCTTCAGCTTCGTTCTGGAGACTAAAGCCGCACTGACCACAGAAACTAGCGTCTGTTTGTACTGGCGCACCGCAGTTAGGGCAACTAGTAGTTGCTGGTAACGGCGTGTAGCAGGCTTCGCATTGTACTGCGCCATCTGGATTTTGGTGATTGCAGTTTGGACAAACAATCATGTAGTTTTTTACCTAGAGGTCATTTTCAAGGGGATGTGGTGGAATTTAGGTGCTACCAGTTCCTCTCCTAAATAAATTTTATTATGATTCTGAGGTAACTAAATTGAGATTTCTGGCTGCTGATTCATCTAATAGCCACCAAAGTTCTCCTTGAGGTTGAATCAGTCGGGCTGGGTAGGCGATCGCGTCGGCTTCTTGGGCAAAAACCTCGGCTAGAGCAGCCTGTTTATTGACACCCGCAACCATAAATAACACATAACGAGCGTTGTTGATTAAAGGTACTGTAAAGGTTAAGCGAGGTTGACCGTCTTTGTTGCCTACGGTAACTAGGCGATCGCTTACTTGCAGTGCCTCTGTGTAGGGAAACAAAGAAGCAGTATGCCCATCGTCTCCCATTCCTAATAAAACAATATCAAAAATTGGTAACTCTCCAGCTGATAGGGAGAAAAATTCTTCTAATTCGGTTTGGTGTTGTGCTGCGTCAGCTGTGGGATTTCCGGCAGCGGTGGGCATGGGGTGAATATTGCGGCTGGGAATATTTACCCGCTCGAGCCAAGCTTGTCGCGCCATTTTTTGATTGCTGTCGGGATGGTCTGGTGGGACGTAGCGTTCGTCGCCCCAAAATACATGAATTTTTTCCCAAGGCAGGTTTTGAGTAGCGATCGCTGCATACAATGCTTTGGGTGTACTGCCACCGGAAAGGGCAATGGTACAAATTCCCCGTTGGGCGATCGCTTCTGTAATTTTTTCCTGAACCAGGGTGAGACTTCGGGAAATTAAATCCGCCCCAGAGGGAAGTACTTCGACAATTTTACCCATGAGTGCCTCAAGCAAAAGAGTACTTTCTGTGTTAACCTTGCCATTTGCAGAGGTCAATAGTAACCTTAAACTAAAAAATCTCTGTTAAGTTTATTTGCATTTACTTTTAGAATAAACATTTAACCAAACTGTAGGATCAACTTGCGAACAACTGCTTATCCCAAAATGGTAGATCCGAGAGAAAACGTTGCTAAGCAAGCACGAAGCGGCAGCGTAGCAGCCATCATTCAACTACTGAATGACAAACTGACTGATACCGGAGTCAGAACTAGAGCCGTGCGGCAAAATGACTTGTTACAACTGCTATGTGAAGCGGAAAAGGCGGACAACTTAGAAAAATCCACCTTAGTGCCGCAAATTCAGGAAATATTGACCACTATTAGCCCCCGCAATATCCGAAGGGCGCGAATCAATAGTCGGATTATTCAAGAACAGCAGTTGCTCTGGGTAGAAGAAATTAACCGCGATCCGGAAAGTCAATTGCTGTGGGTAGAGGAAATTAAGTTACCCAAGCGTCATTTCTGGGATCGCTGGGCAGAAACTCTGTCGGAGCCAAAATTTAGTTTGGGCAAACAACCGACTTTGAAAGCTTCTTTAACACCAGTGGAACGCTCTCGACAACAATGGAGGCAAGGGATAATCGTTGGCGCTTTATTCAGTTTATCCATTTCATTAGTTGGCTGGGCTTTGTATCACAATTTAAGTCAAAAAGGCAGTCAAACAACGGCGCAGAAGTCAGATTCTTCCCCAGCCACCTTGCCGAATCTATCATCCCCTAATCAGAAAATCTCTGCTGCTAAACCTGTGGTTCAGGAAACCAGTGTCTCCCTACCCATGAAAGATCCCTTTGTGGCAGCAGTAAAACTAGCAGAACAAGCTGTAGCGGCAGGTCAAGTGGCTAAAACTCCGGCTCAGTGGTTAGAAATAGCTGCTAAGTGGCAAAAGGCTTCGGATTTCATGAGTAGTGTGCCAGCAAATGACGATCGCTATAAATTAGCCCAAAACCGAAAGGTCTTGTATCGCCAAAGTAGCGAAATCGCTTTGAAAGAAGCCCAAAAGAAACGCTCTGTTCAGCCGTAGGTAGAAATATATCAGTTCTGAGTACTCCAATTTAGTCGATCATAGAGAAAACACGGATGCTAAATTTGTCCGGTAAACGATAATCTAGTGCCAGTCCTGTCAGCAGATGGAAGTTCTTTTCAGCACTTTCTATAAGCTTGGCTTATTTTATAAATAACCTGCTACCAGAAGTATCAATATATCAAATAAACTTATCTGGCTAGCTAATCTTCTAAAAAACTCTTCGAGAACTTGTTGTTAGTGGAGGATGAATTTACCGATGATTAAATGCTTGAGAACAGTTATCATTGGTAATTGTTACCAAAAGCAAACTACTGTAATTAACCTTAATTTATTCTAAAACCAGTTTAAATGTTAATCGGGTAATTTTGCCTTTGGGATTTGGTTCTTACTGCCGGACTGCATCGAAAACAGCAACAATTCTCAGCCTTGTCAAACTAAACAGCAATGGCAATATCACAAATTCATTTGTCTAAACAATTTGACAACACATCAAGGCATCAAGCTTTGCTTAATCAGTTAACGATGGCTATCCGTAGCTGTACGGAACTAGATCCGATTCTCAAGCTAGCCGTTGATGGTTTAGTGCGGACTCTACAAATCGAGCGGAGTCTAATTTTATTACTGAAATACGTAGATCCACTGATAAAAAACCGTTCCCCACAGCCAATTCCGAGAGCTAAAGCCACTGTGATTTATGAATGGTCAAGTTTAGCCTCGGAATCGCCAAGTTCAATAAATCAGTCTTTTTCGCTATCGGACTGTAATTTGTGCCAAATGGCTTATCACAATACTCCTAAGCCGTTAGTTTTCAATAACAAACATTGTATTGGTTGTAGTGATTCTGGAGAGTGTGTAGCGGCGGTTTTTGACTTTAACAGTATGCCAAATTTACTGTTGATTGCTTTGGAAAGTCAAGGAACTGTATTGGGTTTTTTGGCGTTACAACAACGTCAATCTCGTGTTTGGCTAGCTGAGGAGTTGGAGTTGGTGGAGTTAGTTAGTGCTCAGCTGAGTATTGCGGTTCTCCAGTTTCAGACTTTGCGCCAAACTTCTGCTTTGGTGGAAGAAAGAACGGCGCAGTTGGAGTGGAGTTTGTCGGTTCAGGCTAAGCTGTATGAAAAGACTCGCCAACAAATCGATCAGTTACGTCGTTTGAATGCGCTCAAAGATGAGTTTCTCAGTACGATGAGTGACCAAATGCGAAACCCTTTGGCAAGTATGAGAATGGCAATTTGTATGTTACGTCAACCAGGGTTGACAATTGAGCGTCAGGTAAGGTATCTGGATATTTTAGAGCAACAATGTAATTTAGAGATTAATTTAATTAACGATCTGCTGACTTTACAAGAGTTGGAGACGCAGAAATCGCGCTTGCAACCACAAAAGGTTGATGTTCGGGAGATTATCAAAAAGTTAGAGCAGTCTTTTACTGAGAAGTGGTCGGTGAAGGGATTAAATATGGAGGTGCATTTACCAAAGCGATCGCTAATATTCGACACCGATGCTGAGAGCATTACCCGCATTCTCCAAGAATTGCTCACCAATGCAGGTAAGTACTCGGAACCCGATACAAAAGTGGTTTTGCGTGCTACTTACGAAGTGAATCAAAAAGTGCCAGAAATTATTTTATCTCTCTCGAATATTGGTTCTAGTATTTCACCAGCGGAGCAGGACTATATTTTCGAGAAGTTCCGGCGGGGTGAAGGGGTGATGCAAAGAGGAATTCAAGGTACTGGTTTAGGATTAGCTTTGGTCAAATGTTTAGTGGAACATTTGAATGGGACAATTACTGTTTCTAGCTCTCCGATGAGCGATCGTCAGTCATGGTTAACTTGCTTTACGTTAACTTTACCCCAAATGCCAGGTGGATAAATATACTTTGATTTTCTGATGTTGCTTTTGTACTCTCATCACTTAATCTAGGAATTGGTGATTGGTGAGCTTAAATGACGAAAACCGAAGTTGACTCAACCTCAAGCTGGTTGGCTTTGAGTGTGGTTTTATGCTTCCCTAGTCTTTAGTCTCCAGTCTTTAGTTCCTGATACTAAATTATATGGCAATAACGGCTAAGCAAAATACGCCAAAACTTTCCCGCTGGCAAAGACCGAAATATTCTCCGCTGTCTCGTCAGATCGATATTTTTAGTGCTGCGATAACTTTTATATTTTATTTGTGGTGGGATGCTACTTTTTCTCCTAAGTCTTCTATAGATAAAAAACGTCGGGCTGAGTGGTTGAAGGAAACTTTAGTGGATTTAGGGCCGACTTTTATTAAAATTGGACAGGCGTTATCTACTCGTGCGGATTTGTTGCCTTTGGAGTATGTGAAAGCTTTGTCGGAATTGCAAGATAAGGTTCCTCAAATTACGGCAGAAGAGGCAATTTCGGTAGTTGAATTGGAGTTAGGTAAGTCGATTTATGTGTTATATCGTGATTTTGAACTTCGTCCGATCGCAGCTGCCAGTTTAGGTCAAGTACATCGTGCTTGGCTACATACAGGAGAAGAGGTAGTTGTGAAAGTTCAACGTCCGGGATTAGAAAATTTATTTAAGTTAGATTTCAAAATTCTCCGGCAATTAGTACATTTTTGTCAGCGATATTTACCTTGGACAATTAAGTATGATTTAGAAGCTATTTATAATGAGTTTTTTAATCTTTTATACCAAGAAATTGATTACATTCAAGAAGGTAAGAACGCTGACAGATTTCGCCAAAATTTCCAAAATAATCCTGATGTTTGGGTACCCAAAGTCTATTGGGAATACACTACAACGAAGGTATTGACTTTAGAATATGCCCCAGGAATTAAAATAGATGATAGGAAAACTTTGGAAACCTGCGGTTTAAATGTGAAAAGAATCAATCAAATCGGCATTTGTTGTTATTTACAGCAATTGTTAATTGATGGTTTTTTTCAAGCCGATCCCCATCCGGGAAATATGGCTGTTAGTTTGTCAGGAAGAATTATTTTTTATGATTTTGGCATGATGGCAGAGGTTAAGTCTTTGGCGAAAGATCAAATGCTAAAGACTTTTTTTGCTGTTTTAAGAAAGGACACAATTACGGTGTTAGACAGCTTAATTAATATGGGTTTAATTGAGCCTGTTGCTGATATGACTCCGGTGAAGAGACTGATTGCTTTTTTATTAGATAAGTTTACGGAAAAACCGATCGATTTGCAGGCTTTTGGGGAAATTCGCCAAGAGTTGTATCTAATGTTTGAGCAACAACCTTTCCGATTACCTGCACAAATGACTTATATTATCAAGTCATTAACTACTTTGGATGGAGTGGCAAGAACTCTCGATCCCCAGTACAGTTTAGTTGCTGCGGCTCAACCTTTTGTGAAAAGTATTACTTTATCTAGAGGACGAATTAATAGTGTTGGGGAATTAGCTAGACAAACGCGAGATTATATTAAATATAAGTTACAGCAACCGAGTAAAACTCAACTGGTGCTGCAACGCTGGGAGGAAAGAATTGCTAGTGGTGAGTTACAATTTCGTAGTAAGTCTGAGGCTAGCGATCGCATTCTCAAACGGATTCACCTAGCGATTAAAAGCCTAATTTATGCTTGTTTAACTGGGTTTACTTTACTCAGTGGTGCGGTGTTACTTTTGGGACAATATCGGGCTTTTGCGCCGATCGCTTTTGCTTTATCCGGGTTGTGTCTGTTGTTTTTACTACGTTCTTTATTCAATTTAACACTTAAAGAAAAGCTGGATAAATTAGCAGAAAAATAAGCATTGTTAATCTTTGGGGCAAACAACGATTAAAATTAGATTTACCCCTAAAATAAACAAAAGGCGATAAGAAATTCTTTTTCTTTCGCCTTTCCTATCTTTGTTTTTCTTTTCGATACCCCCAGGGGAATTCGAATCCCCGTCGCCTCCGTGAAAGGGAGGTGTCCTAGGCCTCTAGACGATGGGGGCGTATCGTTTGTGTGCCGCGCCTGTCGTTCACACCTTTATAATAATATCCACTATCCCCTAAGCTGTCAACCCCTTATTTGGTTTTTTTCCGATCTTTTTTTTGCGGGGGTTCTGCCTTTCAACTACGTTGCCAAACTTTAATGGTTTTATCTTGACTGGCGCTGACTAAGGTTTGTCCGTCGGGGGTGAAGGCGACGGCGTTTATGGGTTGGGTGTGACTGGTGAAGATGCCCAGGAGTTTTCCTGTAGCTAGATGCCAGAGGCGGAGGGTGTTGTCTTCGCTACCTGTGGCGATGATTTCTCCGTTGGGGTGGAGGGCGATCGCATAAATTGCACCTGTATCTTCTTTAATAGTGTGAATTAGTTTCCCAGTTTTCCAGTGCCAAAGTTTAATCGTGCCATCGCGACTGCTACTAATTAAAGTTTGCCGATCGGGGCAAAAGATTAATCCGGTAACAATGTGAGAATGAGCAGTTAAAGTATGCAGTAATTTGGCGCTAGGAGATTCCGATCCTGTTTCATCTTGCAAGCACCAAATTTTAATTTTGCGGTAACTACCACTGGCGATAAAAAGTCCATCGTGACTAAAAGTAAGGGAATGGGGAACGCCATCACCCCAAGAGATAGTCCCAGATGCTTCTCGCTGGCGACGGTTCCATAAATAAATTTTTCTGTCATCTCCACCACTAGCTAAAATTTGTCCATTAGCATTAAAACTTAAACAACGAACTACACCATTATGCTGTTCTAAAATATCAATTAAATCTTCTGCTCCCGGATGCCAAATTTTTAAAGTTGTGTCTGTACCACCGCTAACTAAAGTCCGATCGTCCGGGTTAAAAGCTAAAGCGTTAATTTCGTCTATTTCCCAAGTTTTTACCCAAGGATATTCTGAAAGAGTGCTAATTAATTGTCCAGTGGTTAGATCCCAAAGGCGAATTTCTCCGCGACTTCCACTAGCTAAAATTTGCCCTAAACTGATGGCTAAACTATTAATTGCGTTACTATGTCCTGTTAAAGTGTAGGCAGATTTCCACCCAGCAACTTCTTGATTTAAGGAATTATTAGTTGGCAAGTTTTGCAGATTTTCTGCGATGAAAACTTGTTCTTTTGGGGATATGTTTGCTTTCTGAAAAGATGCGAAATAACAACCAATTCCTCCACTATAAAGTAAGTCAGTTAATTTTAGGTAGGTTTTTGGCCCAGTAAATGTAATTTGGTTGCTGGGAAGAAAACCTGTGAAAATTGCGGGAATTTCTGCTGCGGTGAAAGTGTCAGGAAAACCCAATAAACACATAAATAGTAAAACTTGGTAATTTTTTAGGTCATTTGAGGTGACGCACCAGCGAACTTTGTCTTTTTTGAGGCTGTTAAAACTTTGGCGATCGCAAACATGAACTTGGATTTTTACTCTGGGTATCTCAGTTAAGATATAAGTAAACTTACTTGCGTTACCTAAGTTTCCTTCCTCATCTAATTCTAGATTAGCCAGGGGATCGATTTCTAGTTTCCGCACTTGATTTCCTAAGCAGTAGTTAAGAGTAGCATCAACTAGTTGTTCGCGCAGCAAATATTCATAAACTTCTTGCTGGAAGTGTTCTTGAAAATCTAGCCAAAATTCATATTTATTAGGTACTTCAGGTGGGTTTTCAGCAAATTGTTCGGCTTGATGTTGGCACAAGTGTTGAATTTCTGTGAGTTGTTCTTCACTAATAGTAATCATTTCACTATAACAACCGCGAACTTTTGCTTCCAGCAAAGAGGGAGCCATAGCTTTTTGCTTTTTCAGGCGTTGAATAAAGTCATTTTGGAGGAATTTTAGTGGTGTAGTCCAGTCCATTTTTTTACTTAAGTTAGCACTTTTACTAACCTTCTATTTGCCATCGCTGGGCAGAAAAAGTTTTAGAATCTTGCCCATTTCTAACACTGGGAGCCAAGCTAATTAAATCTTCAATATTACGGCGCATATTGCCACAGATATTATCTAATGGTAAGTCGTTTTCATCATAACCAAAAGGATTTTCAATTTCCACCCCTATTTCTTCAATTCCTAGCAATGTAAAGCTAATTATTATTACAACTAATCCAGTAAACCAACCAAAATTAGCAACCATTTGTAAGGGTAATGACAAACAGTAAAGTAGTAGCAACTGTTTTAAATGAATGGCATAAGCCAGAGGAATTGGTGTTCTTAAAATACGTTCGCAGCCTCCTAGACAATCTACTAATTCATTGATTAAGGTTTGTAATGCAGTTAACTGATAGCTATTTAAACAATTACGTTCGTACTGATATTGTAAGTAATCAGAAATCCAAAAAGCGACTTCTAAGGGAGGATTATTCATGCCTTTGAGTTTCTGATACTGCTCTAGGTTCATCAGTCCTTCTAATTCTTGATTTATAGATTCGCAACGTAAGTGTAATTTAGTGGCGATCGCAAAAGCAACTAATAGCCTTAATGTAGCAATTTTCCGCTCTCTGTCTTCTGGTTCTCTTTCTTCAACCGAAACCCAAATTTGTCGGGCTAAGTTCCGAGTAGTATTAGTAATTATTCCCCAAAGTTTACGTCCTTCCCAAAATCTTTCATAAGCTGTGTTAGTCCGAAAAACTAACAGTAAACCTAAGACAATATTGGGAATAAAACTACCCAGAAAAGGCAAAGATACCGCTAATCCTTGATAGTGCATTGCAGAAACAATTACGCCTATTGCGCCACAAAATATGGCACGGGGCAAAACAGCCGGAAGAACTGAACCTCGCAACTGTACGGCTGATTTATACCATTGTAATTTGTCTGTTGACATCCGATTTTGTCCGGCAAATTATTTTGAACTTCCTACAAATCATACTCTCTAGCTCTCTGTTACTGGTAGTGACTAGGGATGACAGGCAAGATGCCCGTCCTACAGATTCCTGATTGAGCAAGAGCTTTGCACTCAGTCAATTATTTTTTCTCATTTTTGTAACATAAACGTCACAGAAATTTCATAAAAAAATATTGCAATTTCTTGATTTAGTTGCTAATCTGTGCTTATGACTGGCTTGATGTCGCTCGTACTTTAGGAGATATACTACCCATGCTCTACATTGTGAGTGATTCCAGAATTGCCTGAAGATGTTTTTCTGAGGGCTCCACGTTTACATTTCACTAGGCGGAGGAGAAACATCTTGGTTGTTGTTTACTATGTCTATGGCTAACAATTTTGGTGCTTGACTCGGTTATTTTGGGTAGTTTCTATCAACATTGAACTTTTCTGATTCCAACTCTAAGACAGATCTCAGATAAAATTTACGAAAATAAGGTTCCTGGCGATGTTTCTGAGAAATGTCTTTAGTTTTTGATGTCATTCATGAGTTATTTTTGTCTCATTCCCTACCGAGATTGTGTTAGCGAAATATTTCAACTCGGTGACAAAAAGTGGTGTGAGACCTCTACTCTGGAGGTTTTTATGAATATTCAAGGAAAAACGGCTCTAGTTACTGGAGCTTCTCGTGGAATTGGTCGTGCGATCGCCCTAGAACTAGCAAAAAACGGCGTAAAACGCTTGTTATTAGTCGCCAGAGATCGCCAACGTTTAGCTGAAGTTGCAGCCGAAATTGAGCTTTTAGGTGTGGAAGTCGTGGCGCTACCTTTGGATTTATCGCAGTTAGTAAAGGTGAATATTGCGATCGCCCAAGCTTGGCGAGATTACGGCCCAATTCATCTTTTAATTAACTGTGCTGGAGTTGCCCATCAATCACCTTTCTTAAAGTCTCCTTTGCCAAATGTTCAGCAAGAAATCGCAATTAATTTGATGGGAATGTATGCCATGACGCGGATTATTGC
This sequence comes from Floridaenema fluviatile BLCC-F154, assembly GCF_041929135.1. Lineage (NCBI taxonomy): Bacteria > Bacillati > Cyanobacteriota > Cyanophyceae > Aerosakkonematales > Aerosakkonemataceae > Floridanema > Floridanema fluviatile. Next base: position 75,525 of record NZ_JBHFNS010000017.1, read on the forward strand.
CCGACGCATGGCAGCCCAAAAACAAGGTACAATTGTTAATGTTTCCAGCTTAATGGGTAAAATCGCTGCACCAACAATGGCAACTTATTCAGCTACCAAATTTGCCATTTTAGGATTTACCCAAGCTTTGCGAGGAGAGTTAGCACCCTACAATATTCGCGTAGTAGCTTTGCTACCTTCGCTAACAGATACCGACATGGTAAAAGAATTGCAATGGTTCAAATGGGTACAACCAACCACTACCGAAAAAGTTGCCCAATCTCTAATTACTGGATTGGAAAAAGAACGATCGGAAATTTTAATTGGATGGCAAAGTCATTTAGCAGTTTTGGGTCAAAAAATTGCCCCTTGGCTAGTAGATAGAGTTTTACTCATGGCTGCACCTTTACCTGAGAATAAACCGAAACGTTACCGACGATTGCGAGAGGCAGGAATCTCTAATTAATTAACAAGTACAGGTACGTTGTTGCGCTTCAGCACTAATCAGGCTGTAGGGTGCGTCAGAGACTCAAAATTAGTGATTATCTCCAAAATTTTACTATCTGACGCACCCTACTAAATTTTAGTTCTAATTTCTTGATGCTATATATTTGGTTGTTAACCACATTTCAAAATCTTCAGCCGCCGCAATTGTTTCTAACTTATCCAGCCGTCTTTCAATTTTTTCTACTTGCTCTTCTTCTAAAGAATCTGACAATTTTTCATCAGAAAGCCAGACAAAAGCTGACCCGGCTGCGGCGCTAGAAGCAATGACAACTGGTACAGTAACATTACTTTTAGCTGGTGAAAAAATCATCCAAAAAGCAAACATTCCTGTTGCTAAAGACCAAATTTTTGTAGTAGCAGTAACTCGGATATCGGTAGTTTTTTCGGGTTTTCTTAATTCTGATTCCTCTGGTTGATACATAAAAATTCTGGCGCTCCAAAGTTCCTTTACTAAATAAATTGCCACATTTAGTAGGGATAGTGCGTCATACTAGGGATTTGTATCAAATGGATTAAGCATGATTACATATTACTTTGGGAATAGAACTGGAGCGATCGCACCTTATTAAATCCAGTTAAATCGATCGCCTTCTCCAATCTACATTTCAATTCCCAATTCTTGCAATCGTTGAGTTAAGCTGTTACGCATTTAAAAGTCATATTGTAGGGTGCGTCAGATTTAGATATTTTCCTTTCTACATAGGCTTTACCGTCTGACGCACCCTACTCATTAATAAGTGATTTAAATGCGTAACAGCTTACTAGCTAATATAGCTGCTTAAATCATAAAATATAGCTTGTAACAACATTAAATTTACTTTCATGCACATCCAGCTAAATTTATTTGAACCACCACCTCTGCCATATACTGAACCGCAAAAAGCCGAAATAATTAGTAGTACTACTGTCATCGAACTTTTTGCTGGTGCAGGTGGTTTAGCACTAGGTTTAGAAAAAGCAGGATTAGACGCTAAAGCATTGATTGAAATTAACAAAGATGCTATTGCTACACTGCGGCATAATCGCCCAAACTGGAATGTAATTCACTCTGACATTTCCCAAGTTTCTTTTCAAGGAATGAGTGCAGATGTTGTTACCGGAGGATTTCCTTGTCAAGCTTTTAGTTATGCTGGCAAAGGTTTAGGTTTAGAAGATACTCGCGGAACTTTATTTTATGAATTTGCTCGCTGTATTAAAGAAGTAAAACCGAAAATATTTTTAGCGGAAAATGTTAGAGGTTTAATCAGTCATCAAAAAGGCAAAACTTTAAAAATCATTCTATCTGTTTTAGAATCATTAGGTTACAAAGTTCAGTATCAGTTGCTTAATGCTGTTAATTACGACGTACCCCAAAAGCGAGAAAGAATCATCATTGTTGGCACTCTTCCCAGTATTCAATTTCGTTTCCCGGAACCTTCTCCGGTAATTCTTACTTTAAAGGATGCTTTGCAAGATGTTCCTATTTCTGAAGGCATGAAATATAGTCCCCAAAAAGCTGCCGTTTTAGCTTTAGTACCTCCCGGTGGTTGCTGGCGTGATTTGCCGGAAGATGTGCAAAAAAGTTACATGAAAAAAAGCTATTATCTCACAGGTGGCAGAACTGGAATGGCACGCCGAATTTCTTGGAATGAACCAAGTTTGACTCTGACAACTTCTCCATTACAAAAGCAAACAGAACGCTGTCATCCAGATGAAACTAGACCTTTTACAGTCAGAGAATATGCCAGAATTCAAACCTTTCCTGATGATTGGGAATTTATGGGTAGTATAAGTTCCAAATATGAACAAATTGGCAATGCAGTACCCGTTAATTTTGCATATCATTTGGGACGAGCAATTCTTAGTGCTTTATCAGTTATTGAAACTAAGTTTTTTGCACTTCAACGATAAAATATTTCCTTAAATTGCTCTCCAAAATTCTCTTTGCCTAACTCATCTAAAATTTCAATTATTTCCGCCCAAGTGTCTGTTTTACCTGAACAAAAATCCCAAAATTCATCTTGCACCCAAGCATCTTTGCCTTTTTCTAGTGGATAAGCTTTTTCTCCTTGTCGCTTCCACCAATCTACTTTGTAAGGATTTACAGGAAAGACAATTTTAGCAGTGAAATTTACCGCAGGATCTTGACAAAATCTATAGGAATACCAATCAATTAGTTGTAGTTTAAAATCGATACCGCTTCTTTTATTAATTTGGACACTTTTGAGATCGAAAGCATATTCTTTTCCATCTTTAGATAAATAAAGATCTACAGTTTTTTTAGCAGCAGAATTAACATAGTTTACATTTTCTCGCTCTGATTTCAGTGCGGATTCTTTCAACCTATTGACATATTCTTCTGTAGGCATTAATGTATTATTTTTAAATGATTGTTTAAGTTCTTCAACTTCTTGGGATAGAAGTTCAGGAAAAGGGTTAGGCATTAATAGGTCTTTATCTTCGACTATGAAACCATTTGCCTTAGCTAGGACTTCAGCGATCGGTTTACAAATAACTACACCTAAACTTGTTTCTAAACCACCTACTAACGACCTGATTCGTCTTTCATGAGGAAAAAGCAAGTCTAATAAATGGGAATGTTTAACTTCTTTGTTGCGAAAGAACTTTTGCAGAGAAGTTTCTAAGTTTTGCTTGATCTGAGTTTTCAACTGGAGATCCATAGTCAAGATAGAGCCTAAAATATTGACAGACTTTCAGTATCCTATACTTTGACCGGATCGGGAACTAATCAACTACTATTTTTGGGATTTTCTGACTTATGATGTTAGATGGAAGCGATCGCACTTCTCAAATTAAAGCTAATCGATCGAGAAAAGCGATCGCACTTTTCATCCCCAGATCAATTGGTGTAGCCTTGAAGGTGTACCATAACCACTACTATAATGTCTAAAATTACTGTTGAAGAAGCCAGCCAAAACCTGCAAGCCATTCTGGAAAAAGTAGCAAAAGGAGAAGAAGTAACACTCCTACAGTCAGGAAAACCAGTAGCTAGAATAGTACCGCCGATCTCAAAAGAGCAATGGTTAAGCGAAATGGATAAATTCCGCGCTTCTATTCAGTTAAAGGGTGAACCTATGAGTCAAACAGTAATCAAATTAAGACAAGAGGATCGCTATTGATCTACTTAGATACCAGTGTTATTGTTCCTTTCTATTTGCCAGAGGCGCTGAGTATTGCTATTAGGGAATTACTGGTAATAGAAGAACAACCAGCCTTGAGTCAGCTAGTTGAAGTAGAACTGTTTTCTGCATTATCCCGCCGAGTGCGAATGGGAGAAATATCAGAACAGCAAGCAAGACAAATAACTGAGCAATTTCAAATTCATCTCAACGAAGGTTTGTATACTCGGATCAATTTAGAATCAGTTCACTATCAGCAAGCGATGCAATGGATAGGTCGTTTTGATACACCTTTACGCACTCTAGATGCGCTACATTTAGCAATTGCTGCTTCAAATAATCTGCGTTTGGTAACGGCTGACGAAACACTTGCAGATGCAGCTAATATTTTGGGAGTTGAAGTGCAATTATTAACCCTGTAGAATTCTAAGAGTTTGATTCTACGATCGCACTTCTCAATTTAAATCAAGTTAATCGATCGCACTCCCAAAAATCCTACATTTCAATTCCCAACTCTCGCAACCGTTGAGCCAAAATTTCCGCCCGATGTTCCGCTACTTCAGCACGTTGTTCCGCTACTTCTGCACGTTGCTTTTCCCTTTCTGCATCCATCAAAATCAAATTTCCCTGTTCATCATACCAACGCAACCATAAACGATTGATTCCTTGATATTCACCTTGCCACAATCCTAAACCCAATTCCAACGGAGGCATCCAAACTTTTGATTCTGTTGTTAAATTTAACTCTTGATAACGACCAGAAACTAAACTAAATACTCTTAGTGTATCAGTGTAGCGATCGAACACCACATAATAAGGAACCCGCAAAATTCGCTCATAAACTTCCCACTTTGTAGGAGGTTGATTAACACTACTACTTGTTTCTCCCAAATCTTCTTTTTCCGTACCCGGAGACAGCAATTCTACAACAACAAAAGGACTAATTCCCTCTTGCCAAATTACATAACTCAGGCGTAAATCTCCCCCATCATAAAGCCTGGGAACTCCCACAACTCCAAACCAATCTGGTCGTTTATACCAGTTTTGATGACGCACATCGTAATAAAGATTCATGTCACTTCCGCAAAACAATTGTTCGGGAAAAAACAGTCGCGGACGAAAAGTAAAACTCAAAAGTTGAGGTTGCAAATCATGAAATTCATCAGGCAATCCTGGTTCCTCCGGGTTTTCGCTAGGTAAATCATACATTGTCGGCAAAGTTTCTCTGGGAGAAAGAGGCGGGTCACTTTGTACTGCTGGATATTTGAATTGAAACATAGAAATACTTCCTTGCTAATAGCATATAAATCTTACAATTTTTTAGATTTTCGTACTTCTTATTGCGGCAATGCAAAAATCTCTCAGTTGATCTAACCTGTCACCTGAAATAACAGTTAATTCACTATGCTGTCCTTCAGAGCCAGAATGCAATAGATGACCGGATTTTAGTTCCTGGCGACAGCTTTCCAAAGTTCTACCTGTTGCCCATACGCCAGTTGCGCCAGGAATTTCCCCATAAAAACCTTCATCTTCCTCAAGCATTTCATAGTGCGCCGCTTCCATTGCTTTCTGAATATATTCTTGAATCATTATTTACCTCTGCCTAAGTTCGATCGCCAAACATCACAATCATTATCTTAATCCTTGTTCCTGCAAAACTTCATCAACCCAAGCTGCATTTATTTCTGATAAAGCTGCGACACATTCCCGACTATAATTAATCTGTAAATCATAACCAGCAATATCATAAATATTATCCAATATATTCTGTAAATCTAACACAGGTTCTTCATCTTCCGACCTTAAAGGAATGGGAAAATTAGGAATTGCATTTCGTATATTAAAAGCATATAAATCTGCTGAAGGACGACGATCGCCACGACAAACCAAAATCCGATAATCACTTTCTATACCATTACTAGAAAACGGCATCGCTTGCCAATTTCGCAATAAATCAATTTCTACTAAATGCGTCAAACTCCCTAATATTTTCTTTTGTTTTTCTGTGTATGCTTCCCTTCCCTCCCCAGGACGTTTATTCACAGGTGAAAGAATTTCGATTACTGTTACTACCTCTTTCTTATCCACATCTCTAATTTCTAAATATCCCTGTCTAATGCTTTCGGCAACCGGAACTTCTACCGTTATTGGTTGTGCTGGAGGTGCAGCAACAGTAACATTGGTTGAAGTGGGATTTACTGTACTTCGTTGACGTTTTACAGTTACGTCAGGAACCCCAACTAACAAATTTTCCCCAAAAGTTTCATAAACTCGTACTTCCACAGCAACAATGTATTTAGGACGTAATTTAGGTGATAAAAACCTGGCAATTTCAGTAATTAACCAGTGATGTACACCCGACCATAAGCTAGGATTTTCTAAATAGGGATTCATGCCTGGAAATGGAGAAGGCATTGTTTTACCTCTGCGATCGCATTAGAAACATTATATCTCTTGCCACGATCGAAATATCTCATTAAATCATCTGCGTTTAAAAGACAAAACTTTAAACTTCTAATACAAATTTGCTGTAGAGACGTTATATATAACGTCTCTACAGAGAATTGGTAATCTTGCCTTATTGACCAAAAGACAACAAAGAAATTGCTCTTTCCAAAGCTTTCTTGATTTCGTTAATTTCATCTTTGTTTTTTTGAGTAATATTAATATCCTCAGCTTTATTAGTAATAATTTGCAGAGTGTAATCAATTTCTTCAATTTTATTATTGCTACCAATGATAAACAATACAATTCCTACGATCATTCCTAAAACATTATGAAGTATGAGAGATACTATTATAAATAATAATCCGAAAATTACTTGATTCGTGTCAGAATCTTGAACAGTTTTTTTGTCTTCAATTAATTGAAATTTATAGATATCACGGATTCGATAGTGTACCTTTTTGTATTCCAATAAAGTGGAAGTGATTCGGATACCGCCTTTGTCATAAAGGGTTTGTTGGGCAGGATAAGATGATGTCATTTTGTAAGCTATTTAAAAGTTGTGGAATTAAGATAAATAGCTTTAATTGAGAACAGTTTTTCAACTCTCCCCAATCTACCCTGCGGGTGGGAGTGACTAGCTACCCACCCGAAACTATGTAATGACTTGAAACGGTATTAGCACCCAATTACTTGGGTAAATTCAGCTATCTATTTCACATCATAACCAAACAAATTTGGATCGACTTCTCCTAGTTCTAAATCTGCTAAACCATACTCCGCCCAGCGTCTTTCTACCATCGCCGCTATGCCGGGATCTGATTCTAAAGGTGCGCCCCATTCGTGTTCGGTTTCTGGTGGTATTTTGGTAGTTGCATCTATTCCCATGCGTCCACCTAAACCTATTTTTTCACTGGCAAAGTCTAAACTATCAAAAGGCGTATTTGGCAGAATAAAAACATCTCTGGTTGGATCGACTTTAGAACAAATTGCCCAAACAACTTGGCGGGGATCGCGGACATTGATATTTTTATCTACGACAATTACGAACTTGGTGTAGGTAAATTGAGGTAATGCACTCCAAAAAGCTAAGGCGGCGCGTCTTGCTTGTCCGGGATATGCTTTATCAATGGAGATGATTGCTGCTTTGTAACTTAGTGCTTCCATTGGCAGGAAGAAATCGACAATTTCGGAGACTTGTTGGCGTAAAATTGGGGTGTAAATGCGATTAAGTGCGATCGCCATCATCGCTTCTTCCTTCGGTGGACGACCGCTAAAAGTCGTCAAATAAATCGGATCTTTCCGATGCGTCACACATTGAAACCGAATCAATGGCGAATCTTCCACCCCGCCATAATATCCCATGTGATCCCCAAATGGGCCATCGGGTAACATTTCCCCTGGCGTAATCGTTCCTTCTAAAACAAATTCCGAATCTGCGGGAACTTCCAAATCTACAGTTTTACACTTCGCTAATGGAACACCAGAACCACCGTATAATCCAGCAAATAACCACTCGGATAAATCTACGGGAATGGGAGTGGCAGCTGCCATAATAATTAGAGGATCTACACCTAGTGCGATCGCAATTTCCAACTTCTTCCCATTTTCCGCCGCCTTCCGTAAATGTCTCGCCCCACCTCGCACAGATAACCAATGCACAGTCATAGTGTTGCGAGATTGCAACTGCAAGCGATAAACCCCCACATTTGGTGTTCCCGTTTCGCAATCTTTAGTAATCACCAATCCCAAAGTGATAATCTTCCCCGCATCACCTGAATAAGGGCGAATCATCGGAATTTGATTAAGATCTAAATCATCACCTTGAATTACCACCTGTTGACAAGATGGGAAAAAATCCCTTCCTGGTTTCGCCTTCAACACATCAAACAACACTTTACCAAACTCTACCGCCTGGGCAATTTTTTTCGGAGGTTTTGGTTGTTGCAACATCGCCAATTTTTTCCCTAAATCTTCCAACTCTAAGGGATGCTGCATATTCATCGCCCAGCAAATCCTTTCTACCGTCCCCATTAAATTTACAGCGACAGGAAAAGGAGAACCTTTAACATTTTCAAATAATAACGCAGGGCCACCCCGTTGTAGCATTTGGTTAGAAATCTCGGCAATTTCCAAATCTGGGTCAACCAACGCCGAAATTCGCCGTAATTGTCCCCGTTCTTCCAGTAGTTTAATAAATCCCCGTAAATCTCTAGCCATTATTTTAAGATTTGTAAAACGTCATTTTTTATATTATGTGGGAAAGATGCACTAAGTCAGGACAGTTTCTTTGAGGATAAACATGAAATGTCCCCAATGCCAATCTACTTCTTACCGCAAAAATGGTCGTCGCAATGGCAGACAAAATTATTTGTGCAAAAATTGTGGGCGACAATTTTTAGAGACAGCTAGTTCTGTATTGCCAACTACAGAAATTTCTCTGCCCGACGTTGGCACAGATTTAGAAGCGGAATCAATGACAGAAGTCACAGCTTTTACTGAGAGAAACGATCGAGAAACTTTGCCCTCAGATATACAAATCGATCGGGAAATTTTATCTGCTTCGGAAACTGTACCTTCGGTATTGCTTTTAGATGTAGAAAACCTAAAAATTGACTTAAATGCAGAAAAGTTTTTGGTTAGTTTAGCTCAATCCCCACAGATAATTAAATTTGCTTTTGCCAATTGGCGAAATACGTCGCTGGCAAAACAAGATGCTGATTTGTACGATCGCGGTTATCAATTAATTCATGTTCCCAATGGCAAAAACAGCGCCGATGCCAAAATGATTGCTTTTGGCGCATCAATTTTTAAAACCTATCCCCACGTTAAAGAAGTATTTATTTGTTCCTCTGATGGCTTATTTATGCACCTTTGTCATCAGTTACAAAATCATGGTATAGTTGTTTATTGGGTACGCCGTAAAGATGGAAAGTTAATTGTCGAAAATCGCCACACAGGAGAAACTAAACATTACTCGATTAGCTTAAATACAGAAATTCCCAGTTTAGATATATTAATGAATCAATTAGAAAGTTTGCTTCAGTCAGAGCGAGAATCGATCGATGAAAGACTCTCAAAAATCTCGGTTTTCTCGGCACTATTTCAAGCTAGATGTAGTATAGCCAAACAAGAAAATACTGTTGGCGAAAAAGCACCAAAAACTGCAACTAAATCAGGGAATAACAACAATTTAACTCCAGAGGTGGTTCTCAATGATAGCAATGGTTTAGGGAATAGCGATCGCAACGGAACCGCAAACAACGGAAATATTTTAGCACCGATCGACAGCAAAGAAAAATTAGAAAAAGCCTTGATTCAATTAATGAAAAAAATGAAGTCGCAAAATACCAAAGAAGATATTTCGCCTAATACTTTAAGCAAAGAATTCACCAATATCTATGGCAAACCGCCCAGTTCGGTAATTAAAGAATTAGGTTTAGGCAGTACCTTAAGTAAATTTCTCAAATCCTGTAGTTGTTTCAAACTTCAACAAAAGGGTAATCAATACAAAATAGAATTAGCTTAAATAGTAGTCAGCAATGGCGAAAATGCTATCATGCTATATCCAGAAACACCAGTTTCTTGAAAATGGTAACATTTAACTTAAACATCAGATGTCGCATCGTTTAGCAACTAAAATTGAAGCCATTCTTTATTTAAAAGGTCAGCCACTTTCCCTGTCAGAAATCGCTGAGTATGCTGGCTGCGATCGCACCGAAGTTAAAGAAGCACTGATCGAACTAATACATGATTACGCACATCGAGACAGTGCATTAGAAGTAGTCGAAACACCAGAAGGTTACACTTTACAACTGCGATCGACCTTTCACAACCTGATGCAAAATTTAATCCCTCCAGAACTAGGAGTCGGAGCTTTACGTACATTAGCAGCGATCGCCCTCAAAGGTCCGATCTCCCAAACAGAATTAGTAGACTTAAGAGGTTCAGGAGCCTACCAACAAGTACAAGAACTAGTAGAATTAGGCTATGTCCGCAAACGCCGCCAAGCCGACGGGCGATCGTACTGGCTCCAAGTCACAGATAAATTTTACCAATACTTCCAACTCCAAGAACTCCCCCAAGTACTCGAACAACCAGCACAGAGTTGAGCAAAGGGGCAGAGGGGCAGAGGGCAGAGGGCAGAGGGCAGAGGGCAGAGGGGCAGAGGGGCAGAGGGGCAGAGGGGCAGAGGGGCAGAGGAGAGGAAACCTCAAAACTTACCCAGTCCCCAATCCCCAATCCCCAGTCCCCAGTCCCCAGTCCCCGATATTTCAGATCAAAATCGATTAAATTAGTAGTAGTAAAACAAGTGGGATTCACATGGTCTTTAACCCCAACCATCTCAGCAGCAACGCCCAAGATACTCAAACTAATGAGTTATTGACTTATCTCCAGCATCAATCGCCGGAGGTTTTAGAGCGTGTAGCTAAGTCAGTCAGTCCCGAAATCAAACAAATTATTTCCCAGAACGTCCAAGGATTAGTCGGGATGTTGCCTGGGGAACATTTTAACGTCGAAATTACTACAGATCGGGAAAACTTGGCTGGACTATTAGCTTCAGCGATGATGACTGGCTACTTTCTGCGCCAGATGGAACAAAGGATGCAATTAGAAGAGAGCATTTTAGGGTCGCATTCACTCTCAGACTCAGCCAAAGATGAAAAATCAGGTGGTTGAGCACCTTAAACTAATGGTACTCCCGGTAGCTATTCTAGGAAGTGAAACCGGATTAATTTTGGATTTGAGATTTAAGATTCTCTAGTTACTTAGCCTAGAACACAAGAGACACTAACTAGAGAATCTAAAGTCCGCAATCTCAATTCAGCCGTTTAGGATAAACTCCTGTTTTTACTTGGAGTTTTTGTCTTTTACCATTGCGGTTCACTTCCATTTCCAGGGCAGTACCAATCTCACTAGACTCGACTACTTGCTGAACATCGGTAGTATCTTTAACAGTCAGGTTGCCGATTTTTTCGATGATGTCACCTGCACGTAGACCTGCTTTTTCCGCTGGCGATTTGTCCAGAACTCGAACGATCAAGACTCCTCGATCTTGAGTAATTTTCAAGTCAGTTTCTTGCAGCATTTTGCGTCTCATATCTGGAGAAAGAGTCACCATTTGAACGCCTAGAAAAGGATGTTCCACACGCCCTTTATCAAACAGTTGATTAGCGACTCTTTGAGCAGTTTCGATCGGAATCGCAAAACCCAACCCTTGAGCACCCGCCCGAATCGCCGTATTAATCCCAATTACCTCGCCATTTGAGTTTAACAAAGGCCCCCCAGAATTTCCGGGGTTAATAGCGGCATCAGTTTGAATAAAATTAACTCTTTTATCAGGGACACCGACTTGGGAACTAGAACGTCCCGTGGCGCTGATAATGCCCACAGTCACAGTATTATCCAAACCCAAAGGATTACCGATCGCGATCGCCCACTCTCCCGGAACCAAATTTTGCGAACTACCCAAACTTACCGTTGGTAAATCCTTCGCCTCAATTTTCACCACCGCCACATCAGTAAGTTGATCCACACCCATCACACGACCATCCAGAGAGCGACCATCCTTCAGCGTTACTCTGACAATATCTGCTCCCGCAACCACATGAGCATTAGTCACCAAACGCCCATCCCCAGACAAAATTACACCAGATCCCGTACCCCGTTCCACCCGTTCATCCGATGGCACAGGTTTTTCATTACCAAAAAACCCCCGAAATAGAGGGTTTTGAAACAATTCTGGTAATCGAGTTTCCACTTTCCGCGCCGCATCAATCCGAACCACAGCGGGGCCAACTTTTTGGGCAGCCTCGGCGATAAAATTAACATTACCCGGTGAAATGGGGATTCTGCTTAACGATGGACTGGGCTGAGGTGTTAGAGGTTGGGGAATTACAGGTGTCATTGAGGCAGTCTGTCTGATAGGATTTTCTGATTGTAGGTAGCGGTTGCCTAAGATCCCTGCCCCACCCCCTAAACTCAGTAAAGTTAAATAAAGAGTCAGTTGTTTAAAAGATAAACTCATAATTCATGATGCCCAAACAAACACAAACTAGTAATTAAATCTAATTTAGCCTGTTCTTTGCTGGCGACCTGCCTGATCTGGGACAGTCCTACCTAAAATAGCTCAGAACAAAGGGCTATAGAAAAATGACGATAACAAATGGCGAAGGATATTGAACAATTGGCAAATGAAAATTAACAAAGGACAACTGACCCTTCTTTTCGCACTTTTCTCGCTCAATATTCCCCTTGTCGGAATAAAAGCCAATGCAGTAGAGCCTAGCAACCTCAACTGTCCTGTACCAGCTTTATCCAGGCTAAAAAAACATTTAGTTGCGCCAGGGGAAACAATTGAGAGTATTGCCAGACTTTATAACCTGATTCCGGCTACCTTGATGGGAATGAATCCCAGCATCAGACGAGGTGAGGTAAGGGCGGGGAGTGAAATCATTATTCCGCCTTTTAATGGCATAGTGGTAGAAGTGCCACCGAATCAAACTTGGCGAGATGTAGCGGCGGCTTATAGAGTCCGAGATGTGTTGGTATATGAAGCTAATGGCTGTCAAGAAGATTTGCGAACTGTCTTTTTGCCAGGGGTAAATTGGTCGCCAGCCGGGAGCGATAATTTTATTGAGACTACCGATCTCAGAGGTTATCCTTTACCTACAGTAGCGCCTGTAGCTTTAGGATATGGTTGGCTGCTGCATCCCAGTACACGCAAGGTATTTTTTCACAGTGGGTTAGATTTACTGGCTAATCCAGGTACGCCAGTTTTAGCTGCTGGGAATGGGATTGTGGCTTTTGCTGGCGATCGCGGAGATTATGGTTATTTAGTAGTTCTCAATCATCAAGAAGGACAACAAACTCGCTATGCACATTTGGGTAGTATTACTGTTACTACTGGACAACCAGTAAGGCAAGGTCAACAAATAGGAACCGTTGGGAACACAGGGAATCCAGATATTGAAACCGCCCATTTACATTTTGAAATCCGCTATAACTCCGATTTAGGCTGGGTAGCAGAAGATCCCAAATCCTACTTGCGGCAAATGGTAGGTACAGCAGAAACTCCCGCTTCACCCAGCAATCAAAATTCCTCGCCGCTAGTAGTACCAGAAACCGGACAAGAACCAACTTTCAATCTTCCGGCAAATCTACCCCCACCACCAGGGGAAACGGGAGTTTCTGACGATCGCAATAAACCCGCCGTCATCCCCGTACCCCCAGGCACCGGAAGAATAGTACAACCTAGTCAACCCGTAAATATCCCCGTACCATCTCCAGGTAGCGTGCAGTAGCAAGAAGGCAGGAGGGAGACGATCGAAGGTGGACTAGGAATTGGGATTTCTTATGTAGAGACGTTACATATAACGTCTCTACAAAGTTTTTGGTTAAGGATAATCTGGCTAATTACTAAATGATACAAATAAAGTAGGGGCGGGTTTAGCCAAAAGTCTGAAATACCCAGCTATATGATTAAAATCAAAACCCGCCCTTTCCCAAGCATCTGTAGCAAACATTTAGGTAATTGATCTAATGCGCGTTATCAGTCGAAAAGCATTGCGAGAATTTTGGGAAGATCATGCTAACGCTGAGTCTAGCTTATTGCTATGGTATCAACGTACCTGTGAAGCTGAATGGCAAAATTTTGTAGAATTACGTCAAGTATTTCCTGCTGCCGATCTAGTTGGTAATTTTACCGTTTTTAATATTGGAGGAAATAATTATCGTCTGATTACTTTTGTTGATTATGAGTACCAAATAGTGTTTATTCGCAATGTTTTAACTCATGCGGAATATGATAAGGAGAATTGGAAAAATGACGAGTGGTTTGAAAACACCTAGTAGCTATTACATTGAATTAATTACAACTTTTCCTCCCCGTCCAATTACTTGTGAGGCTGAGTTAATCGCTACTCAAAATCGGATTAATTCGATATTGGATCGCAGAAATATTACCCAAGATGACCGAGATTATTTGAATGTGCTTGGCACTTTAGTTTATGATTATGAACAAAAACATGAACCAATGCCAGTGCTTAAAGGGATAAATTTGCTGAAAGCTTTGATGGAAGAAGATCATATTTCCGAAAAAGATTTGGTTGGGATATTTGAAAGTAAATCGCAGGTGTCTGAGGTACTGAGTGGGGAACGGGAACTTACGGCAAGTCAAATGCAAAAATTAGCTGAGTTTTTTCATCTTTCTCCGGCTGGGTTTTTGGAGTGAATTCAAGAATTTGCCGGGAAAAGATTAAGTTACACCCTACAACTAGATTTTCCTGTTTGTATTCAACAGTAAATTTACATTTACATCTGTGTTAATCTGTGGTTAAAAAGTACGTAGTTGCGCTTTAGCGCCAAAAATTATGAGCATAGAACAATTAGTAATCCAAAAGTTACAAACCCTTTCCCCACAAAAACAGCAAGAAGTCTTAGATTTTGTAGAATTTTTACAATCTAAGAGTTTGCCAGAAGAATCTTCTAATCAACAGTTAAGCGAATCTGCTTCTTTTTTGACACCCCCACTCCGCATCCCCGACATCCAGGGTGCGTTAAGTCAACAGTTAAGCGAAAGGGAATCTGCTTCTTTTTTGACCCTTGCCCAAAAATGGGTAGGTTGTATTGATGCACCAAGCGATCTTTCGACTAACAAAAAGTATCTGGATAGGTATGGAAACGAATGAGGCAGCGTGTACTTTTAGATACTGGCCCTTTGGTGGCTTCTCTCAATCGTCGAGACAAATTTCATCAATGGGTAACGACAGAGTTAACAACCATTAAAGCGCCTTTATTGACTTGTGAAGCAGTACTTTCAGAAGCTTGTTTTCTCTTACGAAACTTTTACCCTGGACAGCAAGCGGCGATCGCTTTAGTTAACAGCGGACTGATTCAAATACCCTTCTGCTTGCAAGAAGAAGCTGAGATTATTAATGAACTAATGACTCGTTACCAGTCTGTACCAATGTCTTTGGCTGATGCTTGTTTAGTGCGGATGGCTGAACAGTATTCTGGAAGTACTATTTTAACTTTCGATCGCGATTTTTTAATTTACCGCAAGAATAGAAATGAAGTGATTCCTTTGATTATGCCAGAAAATACTTAGTTACTTGGCAGGTGCAGCGAAGGAATATCAACAGATCTTTCGCTTTCATTAGATTCTTTTTCCAGTAGTTCTTCGATCGCTTCCAAGTGTCCTAAAATGTGAGGTATAGAACCATACTGAAAAAAATCAAATATTTCTGTAAGATTTTCTCTTTTGCTATCTCCTTTCGCTACATCAATTATCTGTTCGGAAATGCTTTCCAAATCTAAGCTAATTTCTTCGAGGTTAAACAATAAGCGATCGATCTTCTGTTTACCTATTTCGCCTTCTAGCTTTTCTCGATGTTCTTTCAAAGTATTAATTGCATCTCTGAGTGAGTAAGTTTTGGAAATCATAACTTTCCTTATCCTTAATTTCTAAGACTATTTCTCACCCCACATTAACAGGCTGATGTTCCTGATTAATTTGTTCAATCAAATTTTCGACCACATTTTGAGTTGGTAAGTCAACTGATTGCAACATATCCTTATATATAGTTGTTGCTGATTCATCATTGAGAATGCGGTAATGAATAATTTTTGTCCATTCTGGTGCGTCAAGTATTAATTGGGGAACTACATCAAGAAATGCCTGAAGTTGGGCTTTGATTTCAAAAGATTCTAGGAAATGAATTAGGCTAAACATTACTTCTGGCTGTTGGCATTCGTCATTTAGAATTAAATGCAGTTCTCGCAAGTATTCGCTGTTCGGATTTTTGGCAAATTCGGCTAAGGCGGTTTCAAATGCAGCGATTTCTTCATTTGTCCGCATAAATTTGTTGGCTTCTAAGATAGCAAGTAATGTTTTTGCATTCATTTAGATTAATTATGCTCCCATTCTTTCTCAATTCTTTCTAAGTCTTTTGCTGCACTTAATTGTTGAAAGATTTGATGGGCAGTGTTGTAATGTTGTTGGGCGAGTTCGGTGTTATTGCGTTGACGATAAAGTTGGGCTAAATCGTAGTTAGTCTCGGCAATACTCGAAGTCATTCCTAATTCTTGCATCTTTTCTAAAGCTTCTTTTAACAGCGGTTCTGCTGCATCTAAATTACCTCTTTTAAGTTCAACCGTACCTAAACCACCTATGCAACCTATTATCATAGTTTGATAACCTAGTTCTGTGCTAAGACTCAAGCATTGCTGATACAGACGTTCTGCTTCATCCCAATTGCCGCGATTTTGTTCAATATCTCCCAACAATCCCCAAGTAACTGCCATCCCAGCCCGATCGCCTAATTGAGTTTCAATTTCCAAACATTGCCGATACAGACGTTCAGCTTCATCCCAATTGCCGCGATTTTGTTCAATATCTCCCAACACTCCCCAAGAAGTTGCCATCCCAGCCCGATCGCCTAATTGAGTTCTCAATTCCAAAGATTGCCGATACAGACGTTCAGCTTCTTCCCAATTGCCGCGATTTTGTTCAATATCTCCCAACAATCCCCAAGAAGCTGCCATCCCAGCCCGATCGCCTAATTGAGTTCTCAATTCCAAAGATTGCCGATACAGACGTTCAGCTTCTTCCCAATTGCCGCGATTTTGTTCAATATATCCCAACACTCCCCAAACAGCTGCCATCCCAGCCCGATCGCCTAATTGAGTTCTCAATTCCAAAGATTGCTGATACAGACGTTCAGCTTCTTCCCAATTGCCGCGTTTTCGTTCAATATCTCCCAACACTCCCCAAGTAACTGCCATCCCAGCCCGATCGCCTAATTGAGTTTCAATTTCCAAACATTGCCGATACAGACGTTCAGCTTCATCCCAATTGCCGCGATTTTGTTCAATATATCCCAACAATCCCCAAGAAGTTGCCATCCCAGCCCGATCGCCTAATTGAGTTCTCAATTCCAAAGATTGCTGATACAGACGTTCAGCTTCTTCCCAATTGCCGCGATTTTGTTCAATATCTCCCAACGATGCCCAAACAGCTGCCATCCCAGCCCGATCGCCTAATTGAGTTCTCAATTCCAAAGATTGCCGATACAGACGTTCTGCTTCTTCCCAATTGCCGCGATTTTGTTCAATATATCCCAACACTCCCCAAACAGCTGCCATCCCAGCCCGATCGCCTAATTGAGTTTTAACTTCCAAAGATTGCCGATACAGACGTTCTGCTTCATCCAAATTGCCGCGAAATTGTTCAATATATCCCAAGTGTCTCCAAGTTTCTGCCACCCCAGCCCGATCGCCTAATTGAGTTCTCAAATTCAAAGATTGCCGAAAGAGATGTTCGGCTTCATCCCAATTGCCGCGATTTTGTTCAATATATCCCAAAAATTGCCAAGTTGCTGCCATCCCAGCCCGATCGCCTAATTGAGTTCTCAAATCCAAAGATTGCCGATACAGACGTTCTGCTTCATGCAAATTGCCGCGAAATCGTTCAATATCTCCCAAATACCCTAAAAAGGTAGGAATTTCATCCTGAATTTCCTGTTTTTGGCTAAGAGATAAAGCATCAAGAAAACATTTTTCTGCTTCATCCCATCTGCCAGAATTACGATGAACACAGCCTATTTCTCCGAGACAGTATGAACGATCATCATCATCGAGATAGGGTAAAATCTGTTCACACAATTCTTGCAGTAAACTCCAGTTTCCCCATCTGTAGAGATATTCTGACTTTATTAAATAGTAAGCTTCGCTGTAATTCCCCAACTGAAAGGCAAAATATTGAGCTTCCAAAACTGGGCGCAAATCCTCTAAAGTTTGGGGATTTTCGACATTCTTGCCAGTGCAATAAAACTTATAAACACTTTCCAGCAGCTTAGGCAATTCCTCTTGACAATCTGCTTGCAAAAACTCCACAATCACCCGATGCAGATCGTAAAATAACTCACATTTCTCTTCATCGTAGCGACACTGCACCAAACTACTATCAACTAACCGTTCTAAAATCCCTTCCGTTTCCCTAATTTCTGCCTCAGTCAATTCAGCAGGTTCTTCTAAAATTGCTGCCAATTCAAAACGGTGATCTTTATCGATATCATCCGTATATAACCGCAAAAAAGTCAACCCTGGAACATCGATAGGAACGCGCAAAACACACATCCGCTTGAGTAAATCTCGCGCCGCAGCACTTTGCCTTGCCAACTGTTCTGTTAAAATCGGTTCAGCTTTTTTCGTCACCAATTCGGGATGCTTCCGCAGAAATCCAGGTTTACCTTTACCAATAGCCGCCAATTGAGTTAACAAAAAAACATGACCTTCAACCCGAAGCGAAACCCACTCTAAATCTGATAAATTATCCCGCAATTGGCGCTGTTGCAAAATCTCCACACCCGCCCCAAGATCCACACCCGAAACTATTTCAATATGCACCAATTCCGAATCAGGTTCCGCCCCATCATAGCGGGAATCAGCCAAATCTGCCGGAACTTCCCGACTAGTTAAAATTGTTTGGGAATTATGCTGCTGATAAACCAAAGCATTTAACAATTTACCCCAATCCGGCACAATAGCTCTATGCGCCCGTAGGGTAGGCATCCTGCCTGCCTCTTCATTAGCTTGTAGGGTAGGCATCTTGCCTGCCTCTACCTCTTCATTTGCAGGCAAGATGCCTGCACTACAAGAATCATTAGCAGGGTGCAAAATAGTTTCCAAGTTATCCAACAGCAAAAGACAGCGACTTTCTGCCAAACCTGCAATAATTCTCCCAATTTTTTCCTCAGCACTTTTCAAAGTTTCCGCCCTTTCAATTCCCAACCCAGCTAACAGAAACTCCGCCACATCATCAAAACTAGTCCCCTCCTGCACCTTAAAATACATCACACAATCAAAAGCACAAGTCCTCCCCTTATTAAGGGGGGCTAGGGGGGATCTCAAATTAACCCCAACAGCCTCCAAAAGTTTCACCGCCAAACTAGTTTTACCAATACCCCCTTGTCCAATTATTGCTAATACCTTGGGCGAACTCGTCAAAGAATCAGTTTCTAAACCCGTTAATTTAGCCTTTAATTTCTCCAGCAATTCATCGCGCCCCTTCCAAACAGGTACACTAGGAATTGCTTGTTGTAAAATCACCCGTTTTGCCGTCGCTTCATTTCTCTCGGTAACGTCGTCATCTGTTAAATTCGCCTCAACATTACTGTTAACTTCAACCGTGACAGATACCGTTTGTTGTGCAGTTTGAGTTTCCGTTTCTTGTGCTGTTGTCTCAGTAAAATCACTTAAATCCGCAATTTCTTGCCAATTTAAACAAAGCTTAGTACAAATTTCGATAAAGTTTAAATGGTCAATAACTTTACCAGTGAAAAATTTGTTAACCGTATTTTTAGAAATATTGATTTGTTCAGCTAAGTCTATCTGACGTGGAAAGCCTTTACGTTTAAGCGCCAGTTTAACTTTATCAATATATTCTACACGAACCCTGAGAGAGCGAGACATATTCAAGGTGAAACAATTTTTACCCAGTATAGCAAACTGCTGAGTTACCAAGCTCGCCTGGGAATCATATCATATCGGTTTAATTCCCAATAATGTAGAGACGTTATATATAACGTCTCTACAGGGTTAATGATTTCCAGTCCACTTTAGTGGAGTTTAGCTATTAGCCTCAGAATTGATTCTGAGGCGGTTTTCGCAGCAAATCACAAGTTCTTAAATACAGCTTGGGAATAAGTTGGGAAAAAATTGGTAATTAGTTTTATCTGTTTGTGACTGTACTTGTGATTGAGTGTTGTTTCATAAAAATATGAGTTTTGAAGGGCACATTTATGAAGCGCAAGCACACTGATTTTATCCTAGATGCTTTAGCAAATGCGGCTGTTTTAGTTAGTCTTTACACCTGCAATGTGTTTGTCGGTATTGCGGTGACTCCGTTAGCAATTGTCTGCTTAATTAATAAGTATAGAGATGAGGATAAAGATAACGATCGCAATGAAACAAACGCCAAATAAAAATATAGTGAAATGGTGCATTACTAGTCCCCAGTACCCAATCCCCAGTCCCTAGTCCCCAGCATAAATAAAATGCGATCGCACCACGAAAGGCGATCGCACTTAACTTGTCAACCAAAATCAACAAAAATTAGCACAACTGCATCTGAACCTTAAGCATTAGCTAACTCTGGTTGTTGATCTGGAGAAATCATCAAAGATTGGTACAACTTCTCGTATTCAACAGCGGACTTATCCCAACTGAAATCCATCCGCATTCCCCGTTGTTGCAGTTCGCGCCATTCCTTCTTGTACCGGAAAGCTTCCCACGCCCGAACTAAACAGGTATAAAGGTCTAAAGGTTCGTAGCGGTCAAAACAGTAACCTGTACCTGCGTGCTCCGTCGGTTCATGGTGGGTAACGGTATCAACCAAACCACCAGTACGCCGAACAACTGGCACAGAACCATAACGCATTGCCAACATTTGGCTAATGCCGCAAGGCTCAAAACGGCTGGGCATTAAGAAAGCATCCGTCCCAGCGTAAACCCTTCTGGCTAAAGAATCACTTTGCAGGATATAAGCTGACATCCGACCACGATAACGAGAAGCAATTTGCCACATTTGGTTTTCGTAGTAAGGATCGCCCAAACCCAAAAGGATAAACTGAGAATCTGTATAAGACATGAAGCGGTCTAAAATCTGAATCATCAGATCGATCCCCTTCTGTTCTACCAACCGCGACACCAAGCCAAGTAAAAAGGCATTAGCATTGACTTCCAAACCGACTTCTTCTTGGAGAGCAACTTTGTTGAAGCGGCGTTCTTCAATATTATCGACTGAGAAGTTTCTGGCGATGTGTTTGTCTGTAGCAGGGTCGTAACTAGTAGTATCAATGCCGTTGAGAATACCGCTTAACTTGCCACTGACATAAGATAACAAACCTTCCATCCGCTCACCGTGAGCCGGAGTCTTGATTTGATCGGCATAAGTAGGAGAAACTGTGTTCACTTTGTCAGCAAACAGAATTGCTGCTGCCATTGTGTTATCACCTTGCATATACCAAGGACACCAAGTAATTTGCTCCAAACGCCAACGCCAAGGGCCTTGATATGCCAAGTTGTGAATCGTAAAGACTGTTTTAATAGTGGGATCTTCGTTCATCCACACTGGAATCATACCCGTGTGCCAGTCATGGCAGTGAATAATATCTGGTTTCCAGTAGTTCCAGGCAAACTCGGCTGCGCCATTGGCGAACAAGGTAAACCGCCAGTCTTCATCTTCTCCAAAATAAATCCGTCGGGGCCAGAATGCTGGATGACCGAATAAATACAAGGGAACATCGCTGTTGGGGAAGAGAGTCTGATACACAGCGAAGTCTTGCCCCATAGCACTGCCGTTCCATATTGGGGCTTTGGGAATGTCCATTTTGTCCGGCAGGAAGCCATAGTAAGGCATAAAGAGCCGAACGTCATGCCCCATTTTTCTGAGGACTTTGGGCAGGGCACCGACGACATCCCCCATACCGCCTATTTTTGCTAGGGGGGCTGCTTCAGCTGCAACAAATAGAATCCGCATTTTTTTTTGGGGTTGCCTGAAATAGTTCGTTACAGAAGTTTAGCAAGAAAGAATACTGCATTCTCGCTGGGGAATTTGCTAGCAAGCTGCGTAAATTGCCCGAATGCACTACTGAGTCATGAGTGTAGAGTTCTCAGTCATTGAATTAAAAACTCATGACTCATCACCTTTATATCACCGTCCGACTTCAGCGAAGATTTCGGCTAAAATTTCCGCGGCTCCCTGTTGGCGCAACTTCTGTGCCAGTTGTGTACCCATTTGTTCGGCATCGTTAGCATTTCCGGTAATAGTATCTTTGACTAGTCGTTGTCCGTCTAAGCTGGCAACTACTCCGGTGAGGGTTAGTTGTTCGCCTTCGATGACGGTGTTTACGCCAATGGGTACTTGACAACCACCTTCTAGTTCTCGCAAGAAGGCGCGTTCGGCATAGCAGCGTTGGGCGGTTGGTGTGTGTTCTAATACTTTGATCAGGGAGAGAACTTCGGTGTCGTCGGCACGGCATTCGATGCCTAATGCGCCTTGTCCGACGGCGTGAAGGGAGATTTCGCTGGGGATGACTTGGTGGATGCGATCGCTCATTCCCAACCTTTGTAAACCCGCTACTGCTAAAATTATGGCATCGAACTCCCCAGCATCTAACTTCGCTAGTCGGGTATTCAAGTTCCCCCGAATGTCTTTAAATGTCAGGTAAGGGAAGCGATGGCGCAACTGTGCTAAACGCCGCAGGGAAGATGTTCCCACTACTGCGCCTTCGGGTAAGGTTTCGAGTTGCTTGTCTTTGAATTTTTCATGCACTACTAAGGCATCGGCGGGGTTTTCCCTTTCGGTAACGCAGCCTAAAATTAAGCCTTCTGGTAGTCTGGTGGGCAGGTCTTTTAAGGAATGAACGGCAAAGTCTGTCTCTTTGTTAATCATTCCCAGTTCCAGTTCTTTGGTGAATAGTCCTTTATCACCAATTTTGGCTAAGGCAACGTCTAAGATTTTGTCGCCTTGAGTGCTCATGGCATGGACTTCAAAGCTTCTATCTGGGAAGTGTTTCTGGAGTTGTTCTTGCACCCAGTAGGTTTGCACTAGGGCAAGTTGACTTTTGCGAGAGGCAATACGAATAATGCGCGGCGGACTGGAAACAGCAGGGGACATAAAGCAATTATTGTCAAAGGAGCGTATCAAATCACTTGATCTAGACTACCTCAGTGTGTGACCCTGTGGCTGAATTTTGCAGGCAAATCGTTTCTTGTCTGTTCTAGATTGGTAGCAGTTGCGAGGGAAGTTAATTTTGCCAAAGTTTAGACTCAATAAGTATTATTGCTAATTAACTCTTTTACCTTGTCGGATATAAAAAAAAGAATTATTCTGTAAGCGAAGTAGGGGCATCAGGGTTCTAAGATTTATATTTTTCAGGCTACGTATGAGCAAACCGACCAGTCTTGAAAGTGATTTGTCAGAAAATTGCTTCGGGAGGAGAAAACTTTAAATGGTTGCTAAAGATTTTTGCTTGTATTTATCAATTTTCTTACTGGTTTTCCCTTTAAAGCTAGCTTTTGGTTCTACTGCTATTGACGGAATCAAAGATATTTCCCAGTACCCTGTTACTGTTGATGGCGGCATCAGAAATACAGACGATATGCCTGTTAATAGTGACGGTGGTGCGACTAGAGGAAGATGTTTGCAAGATCCAGATGTCAAGCCAGAGTTAATGTTATTAATTCCCGATCGCAAAGAGGGGTTAACGGTGGAAAAATCTCCTAGTTTTTTTGTATTTGTGCCGCAAACAAAGGCTAAGAAGGGAGAATTTGTTTTATACGATCGCACTGACAAAAAATTAGTTTATCGCACAATTTTTGAGTTAAGCGGTGTTCCCGGTATTATCAGCATACAAATTCCCAAAGATCGAGAATATTTAAAAATAAATAACAATTATGAGTGGCGTTTTTCATTATACTGTAAATTGAATGACGATCGCTCAGAAGATGTAATAAGAGTTGGGCTAATTAAGCGAGTTGAGCCTAATGGAGCGATCGCTAAAATTCAAGGAAATCCTAACCCTTTAGAAAAGGCGCGAGTTTATCAAAAAAACAATCTTTGGTACGATGCGCTGAAAACTGTAGCTGAACTTAGACCGACAACTGGTAAGAATTCAAATGCAGCAACTATGTGGCAAGAACTCCTCCAAGCAGAAAATTTAACAGAAATAGTTTCCTATCCCTTGATTGATTGTTGTAAACCAACTAATTAAAGCGAACTGTGAAAAGAAAGAACATGAAACTCCAAAAGTTACGGAAATTTTTGCGTGAATGGCGGGGAGTATTAATCACCATACCAACAGTAGCTTTACTTGTAATTGGATTACGAGGAATGGGATTTTTGCAGCTTTTGGAGTTAGCTACACTTGATAATTTTTTTCGTTGGCGACCAAACGAATTACCTGAGTCTCGAATCTTGTTGATTGAACTGACGGAATCAGATATTCAAGATTTGCGTCAATGGCCTATTTCCGATCGCAAATTAGCAGAATTATTGCAGAAGATCAAAAAATTTCAGCCTAGAGTAATCGGTTTAGATATTTATCGAGATTTACCTGTAGAATCGGGACATCAAGAATTAGTTTCGGTGTTTAAAACTACGCCTAACTTAATTGGAGTTGCTAAAATTAGTGGAAGTAAAACACTATATTCAGTTGCGCCTCCACCTGAGTTACTAAAGTTAAATCAAATTGCTACTAGCAACATTATTATATTTGATATTGATGGTAAAGTACGTCGCGGTTTAATATCTTTTCAAAGAAAAGGAAAAACTTTTTTTAGTCTAGGGGCTAAATTAGCTGCGATTTACTTAGAAAAAGAAGGAGTTAAATCTGAACAAATAGATAAAAAGTTAAATACTTATCAGTTGGGAAAATCTAAGTTTTTCCGATTGTCAGGAAATTACGGCGGTTATGTGAATATAGATGCGCGTGGACAACAGATTTTATTAAACTTTCGGTCTCATAAATGTCGAGGAAAAAAACGACAAAAGGAATGCCGAGTTTTTCCCACAGTTTCGATCGGTGATATACTAAACGATCGAGTTTCTGGGGAGTTAATTCGCGATCGTATTGTTTTAATTGGTTCAAATGCAGAAAGTGTCAAAGATAACTTTTTCACTCCTTTTGAATCAACACCAGGAGTAGAAATTCATGGGGAACTGAGTAGCCAAATTATTAGTGCTGCTTTAGATGGGCGTGCTTTAATTAAGTCTTTGTCGGAAAAAAGCGAAATATTGTTGATTTGGTTTTTGTCGTATATCGGAGCAATTCTAGGGTTTAATTTATTACGGATTCGCTGGAAAATAGTTAGTATTTTTTTGGTGGGAGTAGGGATTATTGGTAGTAGTTATATTGCTTTTCTTTTCGGATGGTGGATTCCAGTTATCCCTTCTTTATTAGCTTTAGTTGGTGCGGGAATTACGATCACAATTTATATTAATTATGTTGAGCGAAAAGATCGATTAACAATAATGGCTTTACTAGGTCAGCACGTTAGCCCAAAAATTGCTCAAGCAGTTTGGAGAGATCGCTATCAGTTAGTTAAAGAAGGACAATTGTTAGGGCAGAAAATGACCGCGACTGTGCTATTTTCTGATATTAAAGGTTTTACGAGTATTACAGAAAAAACCGATCCAGAAACTTTAATGTTTTGGCTCAATGATTATATGAAAGTGATGTCTCAGGTAGTTATAGATAACGATGGTGTGGTGGATAAATTTATTGGGGATGCGGTAATGGCTGTATTTGGTGTTCCTATTCCCAGTACTACAGAAAAAGAAATTGCTAAAGATGCGATCGCCGCTGTTAATTGTGCTGTAGAAATGGGTGAAAAATTGCATCAACTCAATCAACAATGGCAAGAAAAAGGACTTCCTATCGTAATAATGCGTGTCGGTATTGCTACGGGAACTGTAGTCGCCGGAAGTTTAGGCTCTCGTCAAAGATTGAACTATACAACTATTGGCGATACTGTTAACATAGCGGCTCGCTTGGAAAGTTATAATAAATCCTTACAGGGGAACAGTTGTCGAATTTTAATTAACGAACAAACCTACCAATATATTAAAGATAATTTTTCTACAGAATTTGTTGAATGTGTACAGCTGAAAGGACGGGAACAATCTGTCAATATTTACCAAGTTTTCGGGAAAAATAGTAATCTAAAATAGCGATTACCAAGGATTACCAATTAGCATAAATCCCGCCCAATAATAAGGATGAGAAAAGTCTATTCTTTGGAGATTGAGTTCTGGAGGTAGCGATAGTCTTTCACCACTAGAAAGTAAAAGTTGTCGTCTTTCCAAGTCCAAGGAAAAGTTTCCTTTTAATATAGCTATTTGAGCTTCTCTTAGAGCTTCAGCGCGAGTTTTTCCTTGCTTTAATTGGGCATAGAATTCTACCATTAATCCTACTGTGCCTAGATCGCTGCTAGACCAAATAGTTGCTAGTGCGGACTTGGCTCCAGTTTGTAATCCTAATGATGCAAAACCTAATTCTGCTTGTTCGTCTCCTACTGCTGTATTGCAAGCTGAGAGAACTAATAATTCTATTTCTTGGTTGGCTAATAATTGCAATTTTTCTCTTTCCGAAAATCGCAATTTAGCATCCCAAAATTGAATAAAGGAATTGTTGCGATCGCCTTGCTCAAACTCAGCATGAGTGGCTAAGTGAATTATCTTAAAGTTGTCAGTATTTCTGCGAGTTATAAAGTTTTCCCAGGTAAATTTGTCGTTGATAAATGATTGATTTGGATAGGAGTTATTACTAGTAATATTAACTAACTCGATCGGAACTCCCGGTAAAGGATTTAATTCTGGGGCATAAGGAAATTTTGATGCACCCATTGCCAGAATCGGAGCTTGGGAAATATTAGTGTAGCGAGGTACTGTTAAACTAAAGCTGGGCATGATGCCAAGACTATATTTTTCGATGAGAAATTGCTTTCCGTCGTGCAGTGCTGCAAATGGCAGAGAGCGAAGCGCCGGATCTGAAATGAAGACAATAGTTTTGATTCCCTCTTTCTTTAAAGTTGGCTCAATTGGTGCAATGATTAATTGATATAATTTTTGAGCAGCATTCAGGTATTGATCGGGAGCAATATCTCGATTAGGAGTCGTTATTCCAGAGCGCATTTCCTTAACTAAAGCTTCTACTTCCTGTCGTTTAGTGTCAGGTATTGGCAAATTAATGTTTTCGCTATTGCTAGTTAATAACATTACTTGTGCTCGATCTTCAGGGTGGCGAGTACATAATTTCTGTTGCTCTTCTGTCTGCTCTAGACTTCCGCTAAATTCAGATGACGGACAAATTAAATTACTATTTATTCCTAATTTATGACGATTGAATGCAATATAAACTAAACCAGTTTTGACACCTGTTTCCTGTTCGTTTTTTCGCAATGTTTGTTGAATTTCTGCTATTGATAAAGTTTGCTTAACAATTGATTGACCTAAATAAGCTTTGTACTCTCCCATGAAAATTTCTTCAGCAGCAGCGATCGCTGTGTCTAGTTCTAGTCTGGCAGAGGAATTTGTTGTAATTTTTGGAGTTGTGGGTTTTTCCTGGGATGTGGGCGATCGATCTATTTGACTAATTACTTGGCTAAACTGCTGTACTTCTTGCTGTGGTTGCGGTTCGGGTTGCGGTGGCGGTGGCGGTTCGGGTTGCGGTTGTGGTGGTGGCGGTGGCGGTGGTGGTTCGGGTTGCGGTTGTGGTGCGGGTGGCGGTGGCGGTTCGGGTTGCGGTTGTGGTTCGGGTGGCGGCTGCGGTTGTGGTGCGGGTTGCGGTTCGGGTTGCGATTGCGGTTCGGGTTGCGATTGCGGTTCGGGTTGCGATTGCGGTTCGGGTTGCGATTGCGGTTCGGGTTGCGGTTGTGGTTCGGGTTGCGGTTGCGGTTCGGGTTGCGGTTGCGGTGCGATCCCGTCGTCAGTCACCAGTCGAATATCACCTCGCGAGAAAGAACGGGGAAAATTTTCGCCTAGCGTTAAGGTAGATGTTCCGCTAGTAATTACTCCAACAGTTCCATTACTGTTAGCATCTCCAATGATAAAAGGTGCGATCGGACTTCCTCCATCTCCACCTGCATGGGTAATTGTAATTGCACCACCGCCAGTTCCCCCAGCAGTGGAAATACTGGAAATTTGTCCATTGCGATCGCTAAAACTACCCGTTGCTCGGAAGAAGTTTTTCGTAGTAATATCTACCGTACCACCGCTACCGCTACTTCCACCTTGAGCGTTGATAAATTCGACTTGAACATCGTTATCTGGATCGAGCAAAATATTACCACCATCACCGATAACTGCACTAGAATTAATCTGTTTAGTAGTAATTTGAATTTGTGCTTTTACGGTAATATTTCCCCCTTTAGTATTACCAGAAGCATCTAAATTTCCAGCGTTTACAATTCGATTTTGACTGTTGACGGTGATGTTTCCGCCAACATTATTAGAGGAACTAGAGGTTAGATTGCCTGTGGTAATATTATTAGGAGAAGAGAGTGCGATCGCACCGCCATTTCCCATAGTCGAAGCAGCATCTAGATTAGCAGTTGTTAAAGTACCATTATTGCTAGTCAAACTAATATTGCTGCCATTTGAAGTAATATTAGCCGTATTGATATTACCGTTAGTAGTTAAATTTACGCCATTATTTCCAGTAGTGATGATATTTCCTTGTAAGGAAATTGTTCCAGTTCCTCCTGTGGAGTACAAACTGTCAGCATTAATAGGTGAAGTAGCAGCTAAGTTAGCAACACTTTCAATCGAGATAGCACCAAGTTGTTGATTTGTTCTGCCACCAATTGCACCGTTAAAATTAACATCACCACTGCCAACACTCAAAGTTAAATTGTTAGTTTCCCCTGCTTCGCTATCTAAAGTGTTCCCAAGAGTAATATTACCATTTCCTGTAGAGAGAACAGCATCTTCGGTGAGGATTACAGGTGAGTTAAAAGTGATGGAACTATTATTAGTTGTAATTCCACTAGAGACAAAAACATTTTTAGCATTAATAATATCCAAATTACTTAAAGGATCGGTACTACCGACAGCAGCATTAAATCGGATATTACCTGTACCTGCATTTAATTGTAATTGTTTCGTTCCGTCGAGTTTACCAGAAAAAGTTATATCGCCATCGCCTGTATTTGTGCTGATTGTGACATTTGAACCTAGTAAAATGCCTTGTCCGATCGCAATATTTTGATTTTCTGTTGTAACATTTCCATTTAAGGTAGTTGTTAAAGCATCTAAAGTAATTGAAGCATTATTTATTCCTATTAAATTACCATTCAGGTTAATTGCTCCATTGCCCGATCGAATTATCACCGGATCGTTGAATGTGATACTATTTATATTGACAGTTCCAGTGCTATCTGTTCTGCCAATAGTAATCGAACTAAATCCATTTTGAAGATTAGCAATTTCGGCAGCAGTTAAATCTAAATCTGTGCTATCTACCGAACTACCAACAGCAATATTTTGATTGGGAGTTGCTGGTTCGATCGCTAAGGTATTTGTCCCACTAACCAACCCATTAAAATCTATTTCACCTGCTCTTAAATTTAAGGAAAAATTGCTTGCTTCCAAGCTAGAACCAAAAGAAATTTTAGCAGTTCCCGGATTAAAGTTGGTGTTACCAATTAAAGTAACTGGAGAACTAAAACTGATATCATCATTAGTAGTATTTAAATTCCCAGAAATAGAGACAGAACCAATACCATTTTGAGTAAAAGCGCCATCTAAATTAAAGTTATCAGCTTTTAAAGTTAAATCTTTTGTATTTGTGAGAGTGAGACTACCATTATTAGTAGTTGTTACAGTATTATTTAAGTTGAGTGTGCCAGTAGATTTAAGTTCAATATTTCCGGCAACTTTGGTAACGGAATTAATATTGAGATCTTGACTGTTGATATTTAAATTAGTGAGAGGATTGGTATTGCCAACAGCATCATTAAATGTAACATTTCCCGTTCCAGCATCAACAGTTAAGTTGTAATTGCCATCAACTGTGCCAGAAAAGCTAATGTCACCTGCACCAGTGCCAGAGTTAATATTAATATCATTACCGAGAATTGCATTACCATTAATGGCAATATTCTGATTAGCGGTGGTGATATCTGCGTTGAGGTTGATGGTAGCAGCGTTGAGGGTAATTGAGGCGTTATCTGTACCTGTTATTTTTTGGTTGAGAGCGATCGATCCTTGAGAAGATTGAATAGTTGTTGGATCGTTAAAAGTGATAGAATTAGCAACAATTATGCTTCCTATTCCATCGGTTCTGCCAATAGTAATTGAACTAAAACCATCTTGAAGATTCCCTATATCTGTGGCAGTTAAATCTAAAGCATCACTACTTTGAGAATCACCAATAGCAATATTTTGTTCTGCTGTAGCAGGGGAAAGTAAAATAGTATTATTCCCCGTTACTGCACCATTAAAATCTATTTCTCCGGCGGTTAAAGAGAGTGGATTATTGCCTGCTGATAAAGTTGAACCGAAGGAAATTGTTCCAGTTCCGGGAGTCAAATTCACATTTCCCGTTAAGGTTACTGGCGCAGTAAAGTTAATATCATTATTAGTTGTGGTAATATTTCCCGCTAAGGAAACGGCACCAGTTCCAGTTTGATTAAACGCACCATTTAAATTAAAATTTGTCTTCGCATCAATAGTCAAAGGTTCGCTATTGTTGATAGTGAAACCGCCAGCGTTTGTAGTGGTGACATTGCCATTCAGATTGAATGATTTACCAGTGAGGTTAATACCTGTAGCGCCATTGATGTTTAAATCTCCCTGGAAACTTGTTGTACCACTACTTGCAGTTTGAGTAATGCTAGCAGCAGTAATAGCACTAGTAGTAACGTTATTGGCATTAGTGATAATTAGGTTGTTAATGGGGGTAGTGTTGCCAACTGCTTGGTTGAAAGTAATATTTCCGGTGCCACTATTCAAGGTTAAATTTTCTGTAGCAGCAGTTGTTCCATCAATAGTGTTATTAAAGTTAAGATTAGCGTTATTGGTCGTCAGACTAACACTATTAGTTAAACTGATAACATCGCTGTAACTTTGGTCGCCAGTAGTAGTAATATCGCCACTAATATTAGTAGTGCCATCTGTATCTGTGGTGAGAGTAGTAGCTTTGACAGTGCCATTAAAATTGGTGACCCCACTGCTGTTGGCGATGATGTTTCCCAGTTGGGTAGTGTTGCCAACTGCTTGGTTGAAAGTAATGTTTCCGGTGCCACTATTTAAGGTTAAATTTTCTGTAGCAGCAGTTGTTCCATCAATAGTTTTATTAAAAGTCAGACTACCGTTACTGGTAGTTGTGAGAACGATACTGTTAGTTAAAGTGAGAGCATTGTTATAAGTTTGGTTGCCAGTGGTAGTGATATCAACGTTAATTTTAGTAGTACCACCTGCACCTGTAGTTAAGTTAGTAACATTTAAACTACCGTTCAATATGGTATTACCAGCACTATCAATCGATAAATTGTTGGCATTGATAGTACCTGATAAAGTAATATCTCCAAAGCTATTATTCGTTAAGCCAGCACCATTACTCAGGGTAATTGTTGTATCTCCAGTTCCAGAATCTAGCGTCACTCCAGAGGCGATAGTGATAACTGCATTACCTGGATCTCTTTCAGCATTAATAACTCCATTAGCCGCAGTTTCATTAGCAATTAAATTTAAATTGCCGTTATCAGTGGTGATGTTAGCATTTACCAGAATACTGCGCCCTGCTTGGAAAGTAATAGCACCCCCATTTCCAGTGGGGTTGTTGGTAGTAATTGGCTGATTTATGGTGATGTCATTGTTTGCTTGTAATACTACATCTGTTCCAGTGTTGGTGATGTTGGTGATATTTTTGAAGGAAATAGTGCTATTTAAGTTAGAGTTATCTGCAAAAATCGGAGGAAAACTAGAAAATAAAAAGGCTTGCCCTGCTTGTGATACTCCCCCGGATGTGTTCCGCCAAGCGCCAACCATCAAGTTGCTGCCTGCGGCTGCTACTGAATAGCTGAAACCGCCACCAATAATAGGATTGGGGTTGTCCAAAGTTAATAGCAGATTTCCACTGCTATCAAATAAAAAGGCTTGCCCTGCTTGTGAGACTCCCCCGGATGTGTTATTTTGAGCGCCAACCAGCAGGTTGTTGCCTATTGCTGCTACGGAAGCGCCGACACCGCCATCAATGACAGGGTTAGGATTGTCCAAAGTCAACAACAGATTTCCACTGTTATCAAATAAAAAGGCTTGCCCTGCTTCTGTGACTCCTCCCGATGTGTTATCGTAAGCGCCAACCAGCAGGTTGTTGCCTACTATTTTTATGGAATTGCCGAAGTGTCCAAAAGTGACAGGGTTGGGATTGTCCAAGGTTAATAGCAGATTCCCACTGCTATTGAATAAAAAGGCTTGTCCTGCGAATGGGACTCCCCCGGATGTGTTCTGAGAAGCGGCAACTAGGAGGTTGTCGCCTGCTACTGCTACTGAAATACCGAAATAGCCATTAATGACAGGGTTGGGATTATCCAGGGTCAATAACAGAGTGCCACTTGTATCAAATAAAAAGGCTTGCCCTGCTCCTGAAACGCCCCCCGATGATGTGTTCCAGGGAGCACTAATAACTAGGTTGCTGCCTAATGCTGCTACTGAATTACCAAAGAAGCCCTGAAAGACAGGGTTGGGATTGTCCAAGGTCAACAGTAGATTTCCACTACTATTGAATAAAAAGGCTTGCCCTGCTTTTAAGATTCCTCCCGATGTGTTACCAGTAGCGCCAACCAGTAGATTGCTGCCTGCTGCTGCTACTGAATAACCGAAGCCACTATTGGTAATAGGGTTGGGATTGTCCAAAGTCAACAGTAGATTTCCACTACTATCAAATAAAAAAGCTTGGCCTGCGCCTGTAAATCCCCCAGATGTGTTACGCCAAGCGCCAACCAACAGGTCGCTGCCTACTGCTGCAACTGAAATGCCGAAGCCACCGCTAGTAACAGGGTTGGGATTAAGCAGAGTCACTATAGGAGAAGTGGAATCACTAATTGTGATATTTTTCGGGTCAAGCAACAAAGTACCTGGGTTTCCTACATTTGCTCCCGCATCTACCATCCCATTAAATATCAGTAATTCCTTGCCGGAAACTTCCACAAATCCACCATTACCTGCTTCCTTTCCTCCCCTTGCTAATATATTGCCGAAAAATCCGGTAAATTGGTCTGCCCAAATTATTACTCTTCCCCCATCTCCTTGATTATTAGCATTAGCAGTAATCGTAGAATCTTGACTAATTACTGTTTGGGAAGCATTCGGTATTGTTCCTTTTCCTTGGAAGTCACCACCAATTAAAACTCTGCCACCACCTTTATCGCCAGAAGCATTAATATTTGCTGCCAATAAGCCAACTTTATTACCTAAAATTTGTACTGTTCCGCCTGTTTTTGAACTGCTGGCGTTAATATTCCCGGTGACAACGGTAATACCTGTATCTGCTGGAATACTAATCCCAGAACCAGTTAATAGGATAGTTCCATCTGGATTAACTGTTACTCCTGTGGCATTTACCCCGCTTCCTCCGGTTAACATTTGCGGCAAAGATGCAATTGACAAAGGGAAATTGTTAGGTAAATTGCCGTTATTTCCCATTGGTTCAATTTCTAAACTAAGCAAGTATCCTGGCTGACTCAATCGCACTAAACTAGAACCAGGAACCGCCGCAATTGTAATATTACCTTCCGGTGCTGTTAGTTGTCCGGTATTAATTACCGTGCCAGCAAGTAAAGTTAAATCTTGCCCTAATCCTACTCCTAAATTTCCAGCATTAATAATGTTTCCTGGTTGATTCATTGTGAAAGCAAAGGCGTTTGGTTTACCGATTAATTCGGCATAATTATTAGTTCCAACTGCATTAAACCAATTATTGCCAAATCCAATGCCATTCGCTGTCGTCGCTGTAAAAGCTGCGGGAATGTTTAAGCTAGCATTTGCTCCGAAGATAATTCCCGATGGATTCATTAAAAATAAGTTAGAATTGCCTCCTGTAATGCGAATCAATCCGTTAATATAAGAAACATTGCCACCGTTGATTCTGGCTAAAATATTCTGGATTTCTGGTCGAGATAGGAAGTTGGCAATTTGACCTTGACTTAATCCGAATTCAGTAAAACTATGAAATAAATTAGCATTATCTTTTGAGGTAGTTCCACCAGTAATATCAAATTGATTGCCGCTGTTTGGCGTTACTACTGTGCCTGTACCATCTTTGGCTGGGATAATTGGCTGGGCTGCGGCTGGTAAGATGAAGGTGGGATGGCTGGGTAAGGTGAGAGCGATCGCACCTACTAAAGTCTTATAAAATAACGAAATACTACTATGGGTAGACACCATACTAATAATTGTTTTATGGGGAATTTTAGCTTTAATTCTAGTGGTTGCTAAACAAAATAGGGGTGAAATTTTGGGAAATATACATAATTAGTTTTTAAATAGTAAAATTCTGTAACAAAGTTTCTGTAGCGTCTTTTTACTAAATTTTACAATGTAAAGTGCATTTTTATTAAGTAAGTAGGCATAAATAAAGAGTGGTATATAACCTAAAGTAAAATTAGTTAAAACGCTTTCCTATTCTGCGTTTTAGCCTTGATATTCTGTTTTTGCTCGATGGATGGGAAATGAGCGATCGCAATTCTTAAACTTTAGCAGCTAAGGGGAAATTTGCGATCGCTTCCCTAATTTTCCTAACTTAAATTTAACGTCTCCCGGCTTGAATTGCCGAATTAGCGATCGCAGTTACATCTTTTTCTTCTCCATTCTTAATAACTACTCGATACAATACTCCCTGATTTTTCCACTCCAAGGTAGCTGTACAATATGCGCCACAGCCGTTATGAAATACTCCTTTATTTCCCCCGGCTAAAGTCACATTTTTAAATGTTGTAGTTATCCCTCTTTCTGGCTGAATAAATTCGCCGCCTCTTTCGGCTTCAATTGAGCCAATATAACAAGCTGTTGCTTGACAATTGGGTATGGCATTGAAAGAAACGCTGTAGCCTTTTTCTGTTACTTCGCTGTCAAAATAGATTTTTTCGGAGGTGGTAAAAGGTAATTTATTGGGGAAAAATATCGGTACTTGCGTTTTACCTTTAATTTGGGAAAGGACTTGGGTAGTGGGGACATTCTGAGCTAAAATTGGATTGATTTGGGAGTTTACCAGGAAAAAACTGGTACTAATAAAGGTGGAAGTAGCTATTACTCCCCAAATGAGTTTCTGTGGCATAAAAGACTGTTTTCTTTGCTAAAAAAGCTAAGAATATTATAGTTTATGCTGGTTTATAAAGTCGATGCTTCTAAATATTTTTCAATCTGTGCTGTCCGGGTTTTTGTTAAATTGGCTAGGCAACCTGCTTTAGCTGCGGGAGCCATTGTTCCGCCTTCAAATTGGCTTCTTTCAAATTCACAATTCGCATCTCGAAAAGTAATCCAAGCTCTTTGAGCTAAAATTAATTTTTGTTTTCTGGAAGCTGGTAATCTAAGGAGTAATTTTTGGTAAACTTGATTGAGTTTTTGGTCGGCATTTCGATATTCTATGCCAGCACAGGTGTTGATTTCTAATTGAGTTTGCGGATCTTTACAATTGGGTTGTTGAGCTACTTGCAAGGCTGGTGGTTGAGGAGAGAGAATGGCGAATGTACGGAGGGTGAGGAATAGGGTAAAAGTGGTGGTGGTGCTGGCGATCGCTAAGAAAAACTTTTGCATATACTAGATTAAATTTACTATCTGTTCTAAGTTAGCAAAAATTTATTTGATAGGAATTCGATCGAGGATATAATTTGATGATGAGCCGAGAATTATTGAAATAATGACTGTTAAACTTATTAATTTATTTGAGTACGAACCGCTAGCGCAAGCACGTTTATCGCCAATGGCATTTGATTATTATGCTAGTGGGGCATGGGATGAAGTAACATTAAAGGATAATCGAGCGGCTTTTAATAGGTATAAATTACGTCCGCGAATGTTAGTGGATGTGAGTCAACGAGATTTAAGTACTACTATTTTGGGTGAAAAATTATCGCTGCCAATTTTAATTGCACCGATGGCTTTTCAGTGTTTAGCGCATCCTGAAGGAGAGGTGGCGACGGCAAAAGCGGCGCGAGATTTGGGAACGATAATGGTATTAAGTACTTTGGCAACTAAGACTTTAGAAACTGTGGCGACGGTTGATAGTTTGCGCTGGTTTCAATTATACGTGCATCGCGATCGCAATTTGACGAAAGCATTAGTAGAACGAGCTTATAAGGCAGGTTATCAAGCATTATGTTTAACTGTAGATGCACCAGTTTTAGGGAGACGAGAAAAAGATAGACGCAATCAATTTGTTTTACCTCCAGGGATGGAACTGGCAAATTTAGCGAGTATAACTGATTTGGAAATTTCATATCATCCGGGTGAGTCTGGGTTATTTACTTATTTTTTAGAACAGCTTAACCCGGCTTTAACTT
This sequence comes from Floridaenema fluviatile BLCC-F154, assembly GCF_041929135.1. NCBI lineage: Bacteria > Bacillati > Cyanobacteriota > Cyanophyceae > Aerosakkonematales > Aerosakkonemataceae > Floridanema > Floridanema fluviatile. The sequence goes on from NZ_JBHFNS010000017.1 coordinate 111,641, forward strand.
GGCAAGATTTAGAATGGTTACAGTCAATTTCGCCTCTACCTTTAGTAGTAAAAGGAATCTTGCGGGGAGATGATGCTTTGCGGGCGGTAGAATGTGGCGCAAAAGCGATAATTGTTTCTAATCATGGGGGGAGACAATTGGATGGTGCGATCGCTTCTATTGATGCTTTAATTGATGTTGTCGCTGCTGTAGGAGATCGGGCAGAAATCTTGGTGGATGGGGGAATTCGTCGCGGTACTGATGTTTTAAAAGCTTTAGCATTAGGAGCAAAAGCAGTACTTTTGGGAAGACCTATATTATGGGGTTTAGCTGTTGATGGACAACTAGGTGTACAAAAAGTTTTAGAACTGCTTAGGGATGAATTAGATTTAGCTATGGCTTTAAGTGGTTGCGCTACCTTGAAAGATGTCGATCCCAGCATGGTTAAATAATGCTAACTTATTGATATAAAACTTAATTTTATAGTCAAAAAATTTATTGATTTGATGTTATGATGATGTAGCGAGATTGAATTCGGTACGGCGTGTGTTTTTAGTATTTACAGATAATATAGACAGACTTGTCTCCGAATCTCAATTGATATGTAATTTAGACTACTCTGGCTTCGGAGATCATTCATGTCGATTTATGTAGGCAACCTTTCTTACTCAGTTACTCAAGAAGATTTAAGAAATGTCTTTGCAGAGTACGGAACTGTTAAGCGAGTCCACTTACCAGTAGAACGGGAAACAGATCGTCCAAGAGGTTTTGGTTTTGTGGAAATGTCCACAGATGCAGAAGAAGATGCTGCGATCGAATCTTTGGATGGCGCTGAGTGGATGGGGCGCGAATTAAAAGTGAATAAAGCTAAACCTCGCGAAGATAGAAAAGCTTCTGCGGGTGGCGGCTGGGGCGGTAACAATCGACAACAACGACGTTACTAAAACTCTGGGGAAATGCGAATTATATTAGCAAGTAATTTCCTTTTGTTCTACCCCAATTAGTGTTTTAGTCCTGTCGTTTTTAGTAACTACAGGACTTTTTATTGTGAATAATTAGTGATAGGATTGGATTGCCAAATCTGCTAAAGTAACAGTGAAATTGTTTTGTTTACCTGTAGCTACGAAGGTAACAATTGTTTCACAAGCAACGGCGACAGCCAGGGTAACTAAATTGCGTGCTAAAGGGTAGTCGCAGACATCATCATTTGCAGGGGAAGGAACGCGATATTCTTGATTCCAAATTACCTCGGCGTAGTCTCCTGCTAGTCCAACGTGCAAACAAGAAAGATGAGCTTTTTCACAGTAATCTTTGACTGCTTTTCTGGCGATACTGTTATCAAAGGTATCAATAACTAAGGAGTTACTAGAAATTAATTGCGCCGCATTTGTAGCGGTTAATTCTTTCGTTTGTGCGTCTACGTTTACTCCTAAAGCACGATAAAGAGAGTTGGCGAGAATTTTAGCTTTGAAAGCGCCAACATCAGAGCGATAATATGGTTGGGTGGAAAGGTTGCGTTCTTCGATGCGATCGCGATCGATTACTTTCAAGTTAGTAAAACCCGATCGTGCTAAATTTTCGGTAATGTTTGCACCTAACGCACCTGCGCCACAAATAGTAATGGAAAAATCTTTAATTTTTGCCATTATTTCTGAGGTTCTGTATAGTTGTTCGTGGAAGAAGATAGACATAGTAGGGACTGGGGATTGGGGACTAGGGACTGGGGATTGGGGATGGAAAATAGGGATTAGTGGGGATAGGGAATTGGAAATTAGTCATGAGAAATAAAAATAATTTATTTCCCAGTCCCCAGTCCCCAGTACTTAATCCCGATTTTCCATTACACCAACCAGAGATTGCAAATCAAAATCGCGATCGCGTCCACTCAAACAAATTCCTGAACTAATAACAGTTAAGTCATTTTTAGAAATAGCTGAAGTGTGACGTTGACCATCAGAAGTTGTCCATTCTACTACCCAATGATCTTGACGATCGCGAAATTCACGCATTTCTCCACCACCGATTTTTAAAGCTTTTTGCAGACGTTTTTCGTCGATTTTTGTGGCAAATTCTTGGGTTTGTTTAGTGGTTAATTGGTAAAGCGATCGCATTTCCGGTGTCATACCTTTAAAGCTTAATTCTGCTGGCGCAGTAGAGTTTTTTAGATGTTCTTTTAGGGTTTCAGTGATTAGGGGATCGGGACGGCGATCGCACTCATCAAACCACCAAGAACAACCATCAAACCTTGCAATAATTGGTTCAAAAGTAGCACCCTCACTCACCAAATGCACCGCCAAAGGTTTAGCAACACCAAAACGTTGTAAAGCATCACTTTCATTCACCGGATAAGCCAACCAAGTTTTCCCCTGCAAAGCATAAGCTAAGCGCAACCGCAGAGGTTTTAATAACTTTAAATACTCCGCCAATTGTGGCAAACTTGGTTCATCAATCACCTTGGCAAACTTTCCATCAACAGGCTGAAAAATTCCCCACCCCTCAAAATTTTGTGGTTCGGGAGCAAAACTATAAATAATATTGGCAACCCTAGTGCGAACCAAACCACTACGCACGCAGGGTGCAAGAAATTGAGTCTCTTGTAACTGCATCTCTTGTGCAGCAATTTGATTCAACAGGTTACGAATATCCACACTAGATTTACCTTTCAAATCACAACTAATAAATCTTTTTTACCTAACAAATCTCCTTTTTCTCCTCCTTCGCGTTCTTTGCGGTTCAAAAAACTCAAACAAACTTGTGATTAAACTCATACATCAAATCAATCCTTCCCTTCCTTAACATTGCTGGATCTAACCTTTCGGTAGTATTACAAGTCAACAAAACCACAAACTTTTGTTGTTGCTGAATACCTCCTTCTTCAATCACACTTTGATACAAAGTACCATCCAATAAACTCAAAATATGCTCAGTTCTAGTATTACCTTGAGCCGCCGTACTTCCCCGGTCCTGAGCCAAATTATCCGCCTCATTAATGATCAGACAAATTCGCTCCAAATAACTCGGAGGTATAAAATTTTCTACTGCATCATGATCCAAAATAAAAATCACAAAACCCAAAGGCATCAAAATTTCTTTTGCTACCGCTTGAGTCCACGCAGTTTTACCAGTACCCGGTTCACCATGTATCAAAACAGCTAATTGACTTTGGTCAATAATTTCTTGCTGAACTTTATCAGTAAAGCTTTGAATATCTCCCGGAAAACTGCGAATTGGAAATAAGCTATTAACCTGTCCTACACGACTTTTATATCCACTAAGAATCACCGCTAAATTGTAAGTAGCTTTGTTAATTAATGGCGCTAAATCTTTTGCCATCAAGCTATACCAACGCCGTCCTTTTTCATAGCTTTCTATTTGCAACCAAACTTGGTATTTTGACCAATAAGCGTAAATTGTTCCCGGAGTTTCTAAGCGTTCCCAACTGCTAAATTGAGATACTGGATAATAGTAATATCGCTCCATAAAATACTGAGTGATAATATCAGGACGACCTAAAATTTCCAGAATCTTCTTAACAGTAGTCTCTTGGAGACGATTTAAGACATAATCGATCGGAATACTATCTCGACTCACTGCTTGATTAATTGGTGTTTCCGTTGTTAAAACATCTTTAAAACGGTAATCTGGCATTGAAGGTTCGGGAGTCAAGTAATTCCAAAATACATCTACTTCATATTTGACGTTATCCGAAAACAGATTTAAAATATTAGCCCACCAAGTATATTCATTGCGCCCTAAAGCGTTAGCAAGATCGCTAATTACATCAGCAGTTTTTTGAGTCAATTCATTGTTATCATTCCACACTAAATGCCAAAAATATTCTAAATTAAACTGTCTGGATAATGGTCGCCAACCTGCTCCTAATAAACCTTTTGATTGCTGATTGTTCTGGCTGTAATTTTCTTCGTTGTTTCCGAAATATCCAAATGGCATAATTACAATTCTGTGCTATGGTGGCTAATTGTCGGAGATTTTTACTAATTTTAACCAGTTGTTTTAATTTGGCAACTGTTGTAAATACTTAGGTGGCACGCGATCGACTAACCAAACATTATTTTCCGAACAGTAAAATTCATAACCATCTTGGTACATTATTGCTGCATCCACAGCAAAAACTACTGGTTTACCATGCCTCATTCCCACTTTTTTTGCAGTAGTAACATCCGCGGATAAATGAACATGATGTCTAGACATTTTACACAGACCATTTTGCAGAATTGATACTACTGCATTAGCTCCTGTTCCGTGGTATAATACCTTTGGTGGTGCAGTGGCAGTTAATTGTAAATCAACCTCTACACTGTGTCCTTGATTGGCGCGAATTAATTCGCCAGTAGAGTCAAAAGAAAAGCGTTTTTTATCACTTTTAGCGACTACTTCCTCTAATTCAGCACGAGTGAAGAAAAAACCTTTTTTTTGACTTGCTTCCATTAATTCGGCAACAGAAACCCAGCCTCCTTCTGCTAGGATAATACCAATTTCCTCTGGTGTATGCCGCAAATGCTTACTGAGATATTTGCTAATTTTAACTAACCGAGAATTGTTCATTAGCGAATCTTTAAAATTAGTTAATGTTTTTCGATCGCTTCACAGTCGTTATTTAAGGCAAACTTTGTTTGATTATATTGTAGTATAATTTAGGAGAAACAGATTTCTCATGCTTTGTTAAATTTTGTTTTCCCTAACTGAGTTTGTAAAAACAACGACTATTCCGCAAAAATTGCACTCTCTGGCGCGAAATCTTTTTAACTTTTTTACTTCCACTTCTAGGTATCTGTGAATCAAAATCAGTAACATTTAATTCAGTGAGTTGCCGTTGCACTTCTAAGGCAATAAGTTTATACACAGATTGCATATTACTCATAACACCACCTATTTTTTTTCATTGAAAAACTTTTGATTAAGCAAATAACCCCTAACCCACCCTTGCCAAAATTAATAGATTGGTAAGCTACCAATTTGCTTAATCCATTAATTCAGTATTCCAATTTGCTGCTTGAATAGTTGTATCCGACTCTCGACATTCTCTAGACAACCTATCAACTTGTGCTTGCAAATCAGTAATATTGACTGTGCTGAAATACTTGATTTCGGATAGCTTGCACTACCCGCTAGATTAGTTGAGTTCTTTTAACCCTACAGGACGATAGAGAAACATCTTTACCTTACCTCATTTATTCGGGGTTGGTGATTGGGAACAGTCAGAAATTTTCCCAATCACTAATACCCTTAATCTAAGTTTGCTTAAGAAACAGGAATGACTAATAAAGTGATATCCCGAATTCCAATTATTAAGATTGGTGCGTCAGGAGGTAGATGCGTTTGTTCATTTGCTTGGTAAAATTCAGCAGGCCAATAACTGCCCATTGCTTTCACCCTACCACGTTGATGAGGTGCGATCGCTTGCACTACAGTACCTTGCTTTGGTTCTGCAAAGATTTCCACTTGAGAAAGGAACAATTCACTCATCAGCTGACCCCCTTTAGCTTCCGAGTAGGAGAATAAGTAGGGTGAGTATGATTTATCACCCCCTTAGTTATTCACTTCCTCTACTGAACATTCCGCATTGATAGTGGTTTTTTTGGAAAATGACTATTGTCCACCTTGATAGTTATTTATCATCCCGAACTGGTAATGGTGTGTCTAAAATTTCCATTAACAGTTCCAGGCGAGAAGGACGAGACAGCAGAGGAACTAAATTTGGTAATGAATAGTAATCACCTGCAAAGGTGAAGGTTTCTACTGGTACTTGCTTTTGTTTGAGTTGAGTTTCTACATAATTGGAAGCAGAACCAACTCGCACAATTACCACGTTTGGCATTACCGCTAAATCACGGCAATAAGTTGAATAAACGTTAGCAAAGTAAGGTGCAGAATTTTCTCCTTCGTCGGTGACAATGATGATTTGTTCTACTGACTGTTTTTTCAAGCGCATTGTTTCCAAGGCACAACCAATACTAGTTCCGCCATTTGCTCTGATATGCTGAAAAGCACGTTCCCAATCACTTAATTCCTTACCATTTGCTGTCACTGGATAAGGCATTGTGTCAAAAGCATAGACGAATAAATCAGCGTCAGAAATACCAGAAATTAATGCAGCAAGTCGCTTACCAACTTCTATGGCATTGGTCATTGAACCTGATTTATCTACTAATAAAGCGGTTGATTTAGCAATTTTGCCACGCTTTTTCACCTGTTCGTCGGTGACTTTTTCCAACTTAGCAGTTGTTTCGCTATCTAATTTGCTAACATCGGCAGCAACACGCGCTTTGTAAGCAGAAATTCGGTTAGAATTTGTCGCTTCTTCCAATTTTTGATCGATGAGTGCTTTGACTTCTGGGTGATTCATTGCACCTCGTTCTTGGAGAGATTTGAGGTTATTAATTACCTCTTGGGGCGACATGGAATTAATCAGTGCTACTAAGACGGTTGGTGTTATTTGTTTGACTGCACCGATCGCGATCGTATAAGGTATATTATGCTCAACAATCAAAGCCGCCTGTTCTGCCGGAGTTGCAGATTTTGCCAATTGCTTCAACATAAAAGCAAGGCTATCTGTTGGTGGCGCATCTTTAAACAACACCGCATCTGCACGTTGATTCGGCTTAATATGCAATGTCGCATACAAATGCTTCATCGCCTTTCGTCCCCGCAGTGCTGCACGGTCAAAAAATTGCGAGCTTTTTTCCCGTTCTCTCAAATAACGAGTCACAGCTGTGCGTGCAGAACGAGGAACTTTTCCCCGATGCTGCTTCATGAAGTCGATAATTCGTGATACTTCATAAGGCGGAAATTGTTGTAACATGACAAAACCAGCATCTCGATGTTCTGTCAAATTACTAGTTAACAAATTCCCCACAAACACTTCTTTATGGTCGCGCACATCACCGTTTTGTTGATACCAAACGGCTAAATGTCCGTAAAAAATCGGGTCAAGTTCCACAATTAAATTGTGAATTTCTCCTACTTGTTCCAGCTTGCGGTGAGGAGTTGTCAGCAAACTGTTCAGCATTTCTAATCGCAAGTCGCGTTCTGCATTATTCATCGCTACCTCCTGAATAATATTTATTAAAATTGGTAATTTTAGATTGAAGATCCCCCTAAATCCCCCTTAATAAGGGGGACTTTGAATTAATTTAATTCCCTCTCTGGTTCCCCCCTTAATAAGGGGGACTTTGAATTAATTTAATTCCCTCTCTGGTTCCCCCCTTAATAAGGGGGACTTTGAATTAATTTAA
>NZ_JBHFNS010000039.1:0-14712 GCF_041929135.1 Floridaenema fluviatile BLCC-F154
ATTTCATATTTGTAGAACTGTAGGGTGCGTCAGAACAAAAATTTACTGAGGAAACAATTCAGTTAAATGTCTGACGCACCCTACTATACTGAAAATGTTAGCAATGAATAATTTCATACTTATAGAACTGTAGGGTGCGTCAGAACAAAAATTTACTGAGGAAACAATTCAGTTAAATATCTGACGCACCCTACTATACTGAAAATGTTAGCAATGAATAATTTCATATTTGTAGAACTGTAGGGTGCGTCAGAACAAAAATTTACTGAGGAAACAATTCAGTTAAATGTCTGACGCACCCTACTATACTGAAAATGTTAGCAATGAATAATTTCATATTTATAGAACTGTAGGGTGCGTCAGAACAGAAATTTACTGAGGAAACAATTCAGTTAAATGTCTGACGCACCCTACTATACTGTCATCAGTCATTTGTTTTTTCCCATGACTAATGACTAATGATTACTTAGTTTCCGATTCCGAAAATTCAGCATCAATTACATCATCGCCACCGCCGGAAGTTCCGGTAGCACCTTCGCCACCAGGAGCAGCACCAGTACCGTCGCCGCCAGGAGCAGCACCACCAGCTTGCTGATAGATATTGCTACCGATGCTGAACAGAGTTTGTTGCACTTCTGGCATCAATTTCTTGATCTGTTCGTCATCTTCTTTAGCAACAGCATCCTTCAAGTCTTTGATCAAACCTTCCAGTTTAGACTTGTCAGCAGCAGGTACTTTGTCACCCAATTCTGTGAGTTGTTTTTCGGCTTGGTATGCTAAAGAATCAGCTTGGTTTTTCCGATCGATCCTTTCCCGACGTTCCTTATCAGCAGAAGCATTTTGTTCTGCTTGTTTCACCATCTTGTCTACTTCATCTTTCGGTAAAGTAGAAGCGCCAGTGATGCTAATAGATTGAGCTTTACCAGTTCCTCTATCCTTCGCAGTTACATTCAAGATACCGTTAGCATCGATATCGAAAGTTACTTCAATTTGGGGAACACCACGAGGCGCAGGAGGAATACCATCTAAGCGGAAAGTACCCAAACTCTTGTTATCGGTAGACATTTCCCGTTCCCCTTGGAGAACGTGAATTTCTACGTTAGTTTGTCCATCAACCGCAGTGGAGAATACTTCCGATTTCTTGGTAGGAATAGTAGTGTTGCGAGTGATAATCTTGGTCATTACGCCACCAAGAGTTTCTACACCCAGAGACAGCGGAGTTACGTCTAGCAACAAGATACCAGAAGCACCTGCATCGCCAGAAAGTACACCAGCTTGAATAGCAGCACCAACTGCTACCACTTCATCAGGGTTAACGCTTTGGTTAGGTTCTTTACCCAATACCCGTTTCACCACTTCTTGCACGGCGGGGATACGAGTAGAACCACCAACTAGTACTACTTCATCGATCGCAGACTTGTCAATTTTAGCGTCGCGGATCGCGTTTTCTACTGGAATGCGGCTGCGATCGATCAAATCAGAGCAAAGTTCCTCAAATTTCGCCCTTGTTAGGGTCATTTCTAAGTGTTTCGGCCCATCTTGAGTCGCAGTGATGAAAGGCAAGTTGATTTCCGCTTGTGTCACGCTGGACAATTCAATTTTCGCCTTTTCTGCTGCTTCTGTCAGACGTTGCAAAGCTTGTTTGTCTTTGCGAAGATCGATACCTTCATCCTTTTTGAAGCTTTCCGCCAAGTAATCAACGATTTTCTTGTCGAAGTCGTCACCACCCAGGTGAGTATCACCAGAAGTCGCCAACACTTCAAACACACCATCGCCAATTTCCAGGATGGAAACGTCGAAAGTACCACCACCTAAGTCAAATACCAGAATGGTTTCGTTAGCTTTCTTATCCAAACCGTAAGCTAAGGATGCAGCTGTAGGTTCGTTGATGATCCGCAGAACTTCAATCCCTGCAATCTTACCAGCGTCTTTAGTCGCTTGACGTTGGGAGTCGTTAAAGTAAGCAGGTACGGTAATTACCGCTTGCGTAACTGTTTCACCCAAATATTTGCTTGCGTCATCTACCAGCTTGCGAAGAACTTGTGCGGAGATTTCTTCGGGTGCAAATTGTTTGCCTTGTGCAGGACAGTCTAATTTAACGTTTCCGTTGTTATCGCGCAGGACTTTATAGGATACTTCTGTCGCTTCGTGAGTAATTTCTTCAAATTTACGTCCGATAAAACGCTTCACGGAATAGAACGTATTTTCTGGGTTCATTACCGCTTGACGCTTAGCGATTTGTCCGACTAAGCGATCGCCATTTTTAGCATAAGCTACAACCGAAGGTGTAGTCCGAAAACCCTCTGCGTTGGCAATGACTGTGGGTTTACCACCTTCCATTACAGCCACACAGGAGTTAGTCGTACCTAAGTCAATTCCAACAACTTTTGCCATAAGAGTGTTTGGTTTCCCAATCTAACTACAAAATTTACTAGGCTCGATTGACCAGATAGAATCGAGAGCAAGACAGCACTGCTAACTGCACCAACCGAGCCCTTTCACCTACTCTGTTCAACTTGTATATTGTTCTGCACTACACAGAACTCTTTTCTATACTCAGCGGCGATCGGGGTGATTATGAAGGCGAGGTTTCCGAACCTTTAAAGGACGGTTGCCTTTCGGGAGGTTTTTTCGTAGCTGCTTGGTGCTGCCACTAATCAATACTTTAAGCAATTACACTCTTTACGTGATTGGTGCGAACCGTAATATAAAAGTTGTATTTGCCGTCTTTGAGTCGGTTAGGCTCCAGGGAGAGAAGGAAAGGAAGGTAGCCGACTACTTATTTTGAAACATTAAAACACTCTCATAATTGTGGAAATCTGTTAATTACTTTGAGATATACTTTCACTTATGCTTAGGAAGTAAACTTTCTATTTTGAGCTTAAATTCGAGTAGCTTAGATGAAATTCGCCAACAAATAGCTAAAATTGCTGGTCAATATGGAGTTTTTCAATGCGTTGAATGCAGTAAGGCTATCAAAGAATTTTTGATACTTATAAACATCCAAGGTAAGCAAATCAAGCTCGATTTAGGAAGGCAAGACTTACCTTGGGCAGTGATTTATGATTTACGGCGACAACAGCAAATTGCTACTAACGGCTATCATGAAGGGATATCAATTACAATTGACGGGCAGGAAATTGTTTTTGATAATATAGATCCTAATGGCGTGACTCGACAGGAGTGGCTAGCAAATTTAACCTCCCCTACTTTAGAACTGGGTCTGGGAAATTTCAATATTATAGAACAGGAATTTTGAGCAATAGATTTAGAAAATACTGAGGAAGAAAATGCACAATTTATATACGCTAATTGAGAAAATAAAGAAAGCTCCTTCTATGTACTTGGGACGACACTCAATTATTTGTCTTCAGGCTTTCTTATCGGGTTACAGTGTGGCTAAATATGAATTGGGAGAACAGCCAACTAATGAAGACCTTGATTTCAGATCATTTCCTGAGTGGATACGAAAAAAATTCAACGTGCAAACCAGCCAATCTTGGGCTAACATAATTCTCTTTTATTCAGAAGATGAAAGTAAAGCACTGGATAATTTTTTTAAATTGTTAGATGAGTTTATTAATCGTAATTCTTCTACTGACAGTTTACCGGAAGGTGGATTAGATGAGAAAAAACTGGAAGTTTTCTAGTGAACAATTTTTTAATTTAACTTCCCAAATATCTTAGCAATTCAACTCACCTGAATCTTTCACATAATCTAAAGCTTCCTGAATATCCCGGATTTCCAGGTTGGGAAATGCTGCTAGAATTTCCTGTTCTTTCATTCCTTCGGCAAACATCCCCACAACAGTAGCAACGGGAATGCGTAAGTTACGAATACAAGGAACTCCTCCCATTTTTTGCGGATTAACTGTAATTCTTGGATGTTTCATAATTGTTTTCTAAATACTTTAACAAAACTTGTAAATTTTGCCTATTTAGCTTTTTTCCATTTGCTCAAGCTTTTCTTGTAACTGTTGAAATACTACTTCACCATCAACAACCTTTCCTTGACGAATTTGCTCTTCTCCTTGAGCAATTTTTTTCCTTAATTCAACTAGCTGACTTACTGCGAGTTCGTTATTAATTACTTTTAAAGCTAAAGCTTTCACTTTTTTGATCGCTTCTTGCTCAGTTAAACTATACACCAAAACATCCGGTATTTCTAAAATTTCTGCAATCCAACGACCATCATTTTCTTGCTTCGTTGCGATCGTAAATTGATTTGCTATTGAAATTTGCATTAACCAACATTTCGACTACATCAAATAAATTAGGTTTAATCATTGGTGTTTTACTCAGATTTTGTACTAGTCGCAACATCCGCCTGGAAATCAATTTCCAGGCTCATAGCTAAAGTCCTCTGAAGAGGACTAAAATATTGATAATCCAAATCAACGCTTTCAGTCCATTTTAATGGACTTCAGCTATTAGCCTGCGAATTGATAAGGCAGGCGGGCTCAAAGCGCAGGGACAAGATCTCAGATCGCAATTTTATCTAATCTTTCGGCAATCCTAAATCTGGCAAACCTTTGACAATTTTAACCGTTTCTAAACTAACTGTAATCACCTGTTTAATTAAGCGGACAATATATTCTTCATCATCCAGCATATCCCAATTTATCCCACTAACTAATCAAATTCATATTTCCTTAAACATTAAAACACTCTCATAATTATCTAAATCTAAAAATCTCTCCTTCCGCAAAATGCCTACTTGCTGAAAACCTTGTTTTTCGTGAAATTTGATCGATCGCACATTCCCCAAAGGTTGACTAACAATAAAAGTCGAAATAAATGAATTAGGAAACTGTTCATATAGTGACTTATAGATAAACTGAGCAATACCTTTACCATGATAATCTGGCTTAGTTGCTACTGTTTTAATATAAAGATGTCGATCGCTGAGAATTTTATCTTTACAACTTTCATCTAGCCAAATAATCTGATTTAAAAACTCAGTACTGATTTTTGGTTTTGCCCAAGTCAAGAATCCCAAAACTTCACCACTAAAGTTAACAGCAACAAAATACTTGGTTCCCTGACTTAAGTTTTGCTCAATCTCTGCTTCGGTGGTTTTAGTTAAGAGAAAACCAGCATTAGGTGAGAGATTCTGACCTCGAACATTAGCATTATGGATGTTAATAATTGCCCCTATATTTTCCGGTTGGGCTTCGACAAAACTTAAGCCTTCAATCTGGCTCATAATCTTAATAATTTCCCAGTTTTTTGCTCTAGAAAAAATACGGTTAATAAGATGATATCATAAAATAATTACAGAAATTATAACTATAATTTAGTGGGATGGTGCGTTACGTTGTCACGCTTCGCACCCTACAAATATAAAGGATCAAGAATTGAGCCAACTTACGGAATAACGATCGCCCATTTCCCCTAAAAATCGATCGAGTTGTGGCAAAGTCAGCGGTTTTGGAATTGGGTATTCTCCTTCAAGTTTTTTCAAGTCGAGATAATGCCTAGTAAATGATGCTAAATCACCTGGATAAGTTTTCTCATCCACACCAACAAATTGTCCATGATGATTAGCTCGATCGAGAATCGATCGCCATTGTTCAATTGAGGCTTGACCCAATGCTTCAATTCCATTAGAAAATAGATTCAGGTAAATTTCATCGTAAGGCTTAGTAGTATCTAAATAGCGATCGAGTTCGTTAGCCGAACGTTTATCATTAAACACTGTCCAATAAGGTACTGACCCTAATCTTAGTGTCCACCAAGGTTGCAAATAAACAAAAGATTCGCTAAATAATCGATCGCTCTTCATCCCACGTTCTTGATACCACCATCTATATAAATCCGCTACCAACGGACTAAGATCTTGGGGAAAATTAAAGATAATCCGTTGCACCCGATATCCATGCTGACGGGCAAAATCTTCCGTATTTTCCCGCAAAGCAGCATCAAAACCCCACTCTGATTCAGGAAATCTACCATCGGGAGCGGGTGGTTGCCAATATTCATGCTTAGATCCCTGGCGTTTGAGAAAATCGGCAACTTGCTGAGTAGGATTTAAGTACTCTTCGGGAGAGAGAAAACCTGTACCACCAAACTGGAAGACGTGGCGATCGGCAATTTGAGTCATCAGCCAACTGTACTGACACTCTACCAAAAAAATCGTTCCCCCAGGCGCTAAATTCTCCCGCAAAAACAGCTTGTATCTCTCCCCTAAACGAGTTCGCTTCATCCGAAAATACGCCACGCGAGGGACTTTCACCCGATCTTGATTCGGATCGTGCATTTGATAAACCCAAAGCTCAGGATTGTTGCGGAGTAACCTTTGTGCGAGCCCTTTTCCCCACTCGATTACTCCTGTTGGATCGTCGGGATCGGAGTCGCTGGCGTGTTGCAAACACAAAAGTAGCGTTTGTGGCAACCAAGGAATACCCAGCGCCGCCCCCAAATGTACCGCAGCACCGTTAGTAGAGCCAATCATCACCGCTGGATAGCGTCGTCGAGGATACTGACTGAGTGCCCAACGAGACATAGTTTCTGCTCTTACCTTGTCTACCACACTCGCAGGTGCAGCGTTCATCCATCCCGCCCAAGTAGATGCTGTAGCGACAAAATTATCAGGAAGTTGGCTAAATACTTCTCCTCCCACAGCTTTTAGTGACGGAAAAATCCCTCCTTCTGGTAAATCTTTGCCATTGAGATAATTACCCAATGCTTCCACTGCCATTGTTGCAGAATCAAGACCAACAATGTAACGTGGTCTGCGCCCAAATGCCGCTACAATATCAGCAATCGTTAATCTATATGAGGAGAATTGCATCACTGCTCCTTTTACTAATTTGCGGAAGCTCCGTCATTAACAAAAATTAACTTAATTACTCCTTTTTTTATTAGACGATCGCATTCATAAATTAACCCCTCCAAAGATAGAAAATCAGGTTAGTTCTTCCAGGGGAAGTAGTAACGCAATCCCTTGATTAGTCTGGGATAAAGTGTTGTTGTCTCGCCATAAAATCAGAATTATGGGGTTTGTTCGTCGGCTATCGCTGAATCTAAAATTTGTCCTGAAGTCGCTGTTTTTTTTGCAATATGTACCCCAAGCATTTTTGTATTCTATACAACGCGATCGCCTAGAGCGTCAATACATCTCTCAACCTAAATCACAATCATTAATCAAACCCGGAAAATTATTACAAGCAACAGCTACAGATCGCGGTGTTCACTTTTATTTTGAGGAAGTTGAGCTTAATATAGATTTTCTCACGCCTGATTTTGTCAGGGTAAATTGGTCGCCCAATCTGCCTCCAATTCCTTATGCGATCGCTTATAATGAATGGGAAAAAGTCGATACTAAACTAGCAGAAACAGGCGACAATTGGACAATTAGCAGCAACACTTTAAATATTGAAGTTGGAGTTGCAGGTAGCCTCACCTTTTCTAATGCCAAAGGGGAAATTATCCGATCGGAATTACCCCCGCAATGGGATAATCAACAATGGACGCATCAAGCGAAATTACCAGCAGAAGAACACATTTATGGATTAGGAGAACGGGCTGCTAAATTTAATCTGAGAACTGGCAAAACCTACCAGATTTGGAATTACGATCCGGGTAATATTTATCGCCCTGGTGTCGATCCGATGTACATTTGCATTCCGGTTTATTTAGGATTGCACAATTTGGGAAGTTATTTAGTTTTTTATGAAAATACATTTCGGGGTGAGTTTACTTTTGGGGAAGATGCGATCGCTAAATTTGCAGATGGCGCACTTCGCTATTATTTCGCCCTTGGTGAGCCCCAAAAATTATTAGAACGCTACACTCAACTAACAGGAAAAGCACCACTTCCGGCAAAATGGACATTAGGTTATCATCAATCACGTTGGGGTTATCGCACAGAAAGAAATGTGCGCCAAGAAATCAACTCATTTCAAAATCATAACATTCCCATTAGTGCAATTCACCTGGATATTGATTGTCAAGTTGGACATCGTGCATTTACGATCGATCCCAAACGTTTCCCTCATTTAAGAAGTTTCATTCAAGAACTAGCAGCACTAGATATTAAATGCGTTGCTATCAATAATCCAGGGATTAAACATAGTCGTCACAGCAATTTATTTCTCGAAGGGCAAGTTTTAGAAGCTTTTTGTACTTATCCTAATGGAGAATTAGTTGTAGCACCAGTATGGGCAGGTAGAACAGTATTTCCTGACTTTACAAATCCCACAGTTCGTGCTTGGTGGAGTCATCAATTTGCCTACTTACTTAATGTTGGCATTGCTGGATTTTGGAATGATATGAGTGAGCCCGCATTATTTGTCACTTGGGGCGATCCAACTATGCCAAAAGTAGCGCAACATTGCTTAGAAGGGCGAGGAGGCGATCATCGAGAAGCGCACAATGTTTATGGTTTACTAGAAGCTGAAGCTGCATTTGAAGGGATTCGTGAATCTCGCCCAAATCAGCGTCCGTTTATTGTATCGCGATCGGGCTGGGCTGGACTACAGCGGTATGCTTGGACTTGGACAGGAGATATTGTTTCAACTTGGGAAGCACTAAGACAGACAATAGCAACTGTACTTGGTTTAGGATTATCAGGAATTGCCTACAGTGGGCCAGATATCGGTGGTTTTTTAGGTAATCCTACCCCAGAATTGTATGTGCGTTGGTTTCAAATGGCAAGCTTTTTCACATTTTGCCGTACTCACAGTTCTACCAGTGTGGAACCTCGCGCCCCTTGGAGTTTTGGCGAACCTTATTTAAGTATTATTCGCCATTTTCTCGAATTACGCTATCAATTAATGCCATACTTTTATACTTTAGCTTGGGAAACTGCACAAAAAGGTTATCCTCCCGTTCGCCCTTTGTTTTGGTATGACTGGAAAGATCCGCTATTTTGGGATCGAGAAGATGGTTTTTATTTGGGTGAGTCGTTGTTGATTTTTCCAGTGTTGCAGGATGGAGTGCGATCGCAAACTGTTTCCTTACCTTCAGGAAATTGGTATCATTTCTGGGATGATACCTTTCTCGAAAGTGGAAATTCCTATCAGTTAGAAGCACCTTTAGAAAAGATTCCCGTATTAGTTAGGGAAGGTAGTATTTTACCAATGGAAGAGAACGATTTATTAATTCTCCATCTTTATCTGCCTAAATCTGGTGAAAGTGAAGGTTTTATTTATAGTGATGCTGGCGATGGATATGGTGATTTTCGGATCGATCGATTCCATTTAATTCGCCATGAACAACATTTACAACTAACCTGGAAACAAGAAGGAAATTATCCCTTCCCTTATGCAAATGTGCAGTTAACAATACATGGTGCATCTTTGCAAAATGCTTCCGTAGACGAACAAGAAATAGTGACTCAAGGACAATCTATACAATGTCAACCATTTCAGCAAGCAAGTTTAGTTTTTGATCCTCTCTTGTAGGGTGCGTATAGCCTACGGCATTCAAGAAAAGTGTTAAGACCTAAACGCGATTTAGTTTGACTCTTCAAAAAGAGACGAAAAGTTACGACGACCACTCACAACTCGCAAAATCTCAATACCATCACTCAGGACTCTGTAAAAAATAATATAACCTTCAAGGGACAATCCGCGAAGGTCTGGACGAATTTGTGCGTAGCTTTTCCGCTATTTGGGAAAGCAACAAGTTGTTGACACTTGCGGTTAAATTCCCGGAAAAATCGCTCCCCTGCTTCTAGATTGTTTTCCGCAAAATAGTCAGCGATCGCGTTAAGATCTTCGCTAGCGAGAATGTTGATAACATAACGGCTCATTTTTGTGTCTGACGTGCTTGTTGGAACCGTTCTAGAACTTGGCTGACAAAAGTTTCGCCGTCAATGGGTGGTGTTTGATCTGAAACTGAGATTGCGGCATCAATTTTTTCTCGGACATCTTCAGTCCAGGCAGTATCGGCGCGATCGTATTCATCCAACAATCGCAAAGCAATTTCTAGGATTTCTTGAGCCGATCGGTATTTCCCAGCTTGCAACTTACTTTGAATAAAACGTTCTTGTTCAGCAGTGAGACTGATACTCATTTAAATACAAAAACTTTCTAGAAGTCGTCTCTATCATATCTCAAGAAGAAAGCAGGCGTGAAGTTCCACTTCTGGCAGAATAATTAGATTTCTAAGCACCATAATCTTTGCTACGAATTTCTTCCTTAGCTGCTTCCCATAAACTGCCAGAACCAGGATTTTGCAAATACCTTGCTTTTCTCTTCGCCAGTTCTTCTTTTTGCCAGTCAAGTACAGGAATTCGATCGGGAACTGAGGCAATACTGTCCCATAAATCTTCGACAAGTTGTAATTTTTCCGAGAGGGTTAGCTCAAAAACCTTTGTTAACTCTGGGTTCATGCTGACTTTACGCCTGTAACTAGCAATCTAATTTTAAGTGTATCATGTGGGTTAAATTTCCGTAGTTTTAGCTAAGAGAAAACCAGCATTAGGTGAGAGATTCTGACCTCGAACATTAGCATTATGAATGCCAATAATTTCTCTAATGTTTTCCGTTTGCGCTTCGACAAAACTTAAGCCTTGAATCTGGCTCATAACTTTGAAAGTTTCCCAGTTTTTTACTTTAAATCAAAATGCGGTTACAAAACATGATATCATAAAGTAATAGCATAAATTATAACTATGGAAAAAGAAGCTATAACTATTCGCATTCCTAGCGATTTGTTGGAGCAAGCAAGACAATTTCGCGGAGGTGGAGAGTCTTTTAATGAGATGGTGGTTGATGCGATCGCACGCGAAGTAAAAAGAAGGCGCAGTCTAGCAGCACATCAGCGGATTGTAGCTCGAAGTGCCCAAGTAGAAGCCAAAACAGGCATTCAACCAAGTTCAGTAGAATTGATTCGTCAGCTACGAACAGATGAGGGACGGCGTGACTAAATGTATCGACACCAGCGTTTGGATTCCTTATCTTTTACCGGAAACATTACAACCCCAAGCGAGAAATTTAATCGCTCCCTTATTAACATCAAATGAGCGTTTAGTCGCACCTGCATTTGCTTGGACAGAAGTAGGCTCAGTATTACGAAAAAAAGTTAGGTTGGGAGTTATTACCGCAGCAGAAGCAGCGGGATTTTATGATGATTTTTGCCAAATGCCTATTGATTATCTGGATAGCGATCGCATCCACACAAAAACTTATGAAATTGCCGAACAGTTCTCCCTAGCAACTCTCTATGATGCAGCTTTTTTAGCAGTTGCCGAATTAGAATCGGCTGAATTTTGGACAGCAGATCGATCTTTGCTCAATACGCTTACGCCATGTCCAGCTTATGTTAAAAAATTGGAGGCATGAATCCAGTAGTTTTCGATAAAGTGGAAACGATATAATAAGCACAAAACTAAAGTAGGTAAGAAAAAAGACATAGCTAATTGCAATTAAAATTATGACTCCTAATTTAGTTCGTGAAGTAACCAAATTAACAGATATAAGGGAAATAGCAGAGATTACAATGAAGGTTTTTTTGCAAATCTGCTGGAAAGCAACCCTAAGTTATGGAGATGAATTAAGCCTTCATATTGGATCGAAGATTCCTTACTCACAAAAATCGATGGCTGGTAAACAAAAAGGTGAGTGGATAGTAGGTACGAGAGGAAATCCTTGGCAACTTAAATCAGAAGGGGAAACGATCGCTAATTCTGAAGAAGATGCGGAAAGTATTAGGGGAAAGGTTAAAGCGATCGAAAATAATCACATTAGTTGGTTTGTCCCCACTCCAGAATTAGGTTTTAATATGGGTTTTTCTAATGGATATGAATTGATACTTATTCCAGAAATTGAAGATGATTCTGGTTTACCATATTGGGAAATGTTTACTCCCGAAGCTATGGTTCTCAAAGTTGGGCCAAATGCTAAGTGGTCTTATACTTCAGTGTTGCATACAAGTGTCTGACGTGCTTGTTGGAACCGTTCTAGAACTTGGCTGACAAAAGTTTCGCCGTCAATGGGTGGTGTTTGATCTGAAACTGAGATTGCGGCATCAATTTTTTCTCGCACATCTTCAGTCCAGGCAGTATCGGCGCGATCGTATTCATCCAACAATCGCAAAGCAATTTCTAGGATTTCTTGAGCCGATCGGTATTTCCCAGCTTGCAACTTACTTTGAATAAAACGTTCTTGTTCAGCAGTGAGACTTTGAATAAAAGGTAGATCAGACATTATCAATACCTTCCCAAAGTTGGGCGACAGGAATAGTTTGTCCGGTCATTGCTTCCTGCCAAGCTTGACGGAAATCTGCTATAATTTCTTCTTTGTATCGATCGTCCTCATTTATTTCTTCTGCTTCTGGAATTAGGACAATTACTTCAACGCGACTATTTTTATCTGTGATAATAGGGCGATCTAAAGTAATTTGCCCCTCTTCATTGATAGTAGCCATAACTTTAATTGCTTTCATTGCTCCTCCAAATCAGTTTTCAGGTATGAATATGAATAATTTATTCATTATATTTTATATCTGATACGCTTGCTGAAACCGGATTCAAAGTCTCCCTTTTTAAGGGGGATTTAGGGGGAGCGAAAACGCATAAACTCATAACTAGCCACTTGCGTTAATATCTGGTCTTACCAAGTAACTCTTAACCTATTCTTAATTTTATTATGCTACATAAATACGATCGCCTCATAGCATAATAATTAATTTGACCGATCGCACAACTCATTAATTATCTCTAAGATTTTGCTCCTCCACCCGAAAATCATGCAATCCTAATAATAGATTTATAGAGAAAACAGAGTTATGCAAACATTAGTTGCATCTCCCACCAATCTGAACAATTTTAATTTATCAGATCCGCATCATCTACTAAAAGCACTGCAAGATTTACGTCAAAGTGTTTACCAAGAAGGACAGGAACTTTTTCAACGCTGGCGACCTTCAATTCAGAGAAAATCTTTCTTATTAAGTGCTTTGAATTTAGCTTATTATTTAGCACTCCGTCATCATGATTTACGACCAATTCAAACCGCACTTGTACCTTGGGGATTATCATCTTTAGGTCGCAGTGAATCGAGAGTTTTACCCAATTTAGATGCCGTAATTACAACTTTAGGGGAACTAGTTAATGCTGACCCTAATAGTTTACCAGGTCGTCGTCCTTTGCGGGCTTTTTTCCGGGGCGATCGCCTTTTACAAAAAGAAGTAGAAGCAGTTTTTGGCAAAGCTTCTGCCGATCGCCAAGGCAGAATCATGGTGACATTACCCAATCAAGCAGCAGAAGATTTTACCTTAGTTTTACAACTAGTAGAATGCGGTTCTGACTGCTTCCGAATTAACTGCGCCCATGATAACCCTGAAGTTTGGGAAGCAATTATTAAAAATGTCCGACTTGCCTCCGAAAAAACCGGGAAAAATTGTAAAGTATTCATGGATTTAGCAGGGCCAAAACCTCGCACATTAGAGGTAGTTTCGCCCGATGGAAAAAGTCGGATGATTGTTGGCGATCGCTTACTTTTAACCCGCAACTCCCCCCAAACAACAGACCCCACAATTCCCTTCCGCACCAATTGTAGTTTCCCCGAAATATTAGACCAGCTGCAAGTAAATGATCCCATTTGGATCGATGATGGTCATGTAGGTACAAAAGTAATTTCTCTCACTTCCGAAGGCGCACTTTTAGAAGTCACACACACCCGTACTAAAGGAGAAAAACTTCGTCCAGAAAAAGGATTGAATTTTCCAGAAACAGTAATTCAACTGTGTCCATTAACTGAAAAAGATTTCCGAGATTTAGATTTTGTCGCCCTTCATGCTGACATCATCGGTTATTCCTTCGTCCAAACAGCAGCAGACGTGGCATTGTTACAAACCGAAATTCAAAAACGTCTCGAAAACACCCCCAGAAAAATCGCCATTGTCGCCAAAATTGAAACCAAAGAAGCCATTCGTAACCTCCCAGAAATCATGGTGCAAGCAGCAGGAAAACAACCATTAGGAGTAATGATTGCTAGAGGAGATTTAGCCGTAGAAATTGGTTATCAACGCTTAGCAGAAATGCAAGAAGAAATCCTTTGGTTATGTCAATCTGCCCACATTCCCGTAATTTGGGCAACCCAAGTATTAGAAAATCTCGCCAAAACAGGCATTCCTTCTCGCGCCGAAATGACTGATGCGGCAATGGGAGAAAGAGCCGAATGTGTCATGTTAAATAAAGGCCCATTTATCAACGAAACAGTAACAATTTTAGACGATGTTTTGCGCCGCATGGAAGCCCATCAATTGAAAAAAATGCCCCAACTAAGAGCTTTAAATTCTTGGTAGCAACCTGTAAAAACTGTAGGGTGCGTCAGACAGAAAGCCTCAAGTTTCTGAGAAAATTTCAAGTTACGACGCACCTCACCACTCAGGGATAAAAAACCAACTTTTAGTGAAATTAAGCAAGCTAAACGATGAACAAGGCGATCGCTATTTAACAGCAGAAGAAAGGTCAAGACAAGCAGAAGAATTATTAGCTAGATATCGGGAAAGATTTGGCGAATTACCCGAATAAAAAAGTACGTTGTTGGGCGTGCGGGCGCGTTAATTTTGGGGGGGAGCGCCACAACCTACCAGGGAAAAAAATTAAAAAATAAAGCAAGATTTCCCAGGGAAGTGTAAGTTTGGGTTTTATTTTAAACATTTAATTTGCATGGTATTTTTGCTTTTTTTTTCTATTTTTTTAGCTGGTAGTTTGTTGGGCTTCTGCGCAAATTTAATGCGCGCTTATGCGCAACAACG
>NZ_JBHFNS010000008.1:0-1888 GCF_041929135.1 Floridaenema fluviatile BLCC-F154
GTTTATTTGTGTTTAAACTGTTACGCATTTAAAAGTCATATTGTAGGGTGCGTCAGATTTAGATATTTTCCTTTCTACATAGGCTTTAACGTCTGACGCACCCTACTCGTTAATAAGTGATTTAAATGCGTAACAGCTTATCTGGGAAAAAAGAACTAGACTTAGGACTTTTGCAAGAAGTATATTGTTTAATTTTAAAGATTTTTGAAATCATGAAACTTTAATTAAAGAAGTTTAACGCTTGGGCAAAAATTGGTTCTTTTATCGAGCAAATTTTGACGATCGCCTTGACAAATTCCAGCAATTCCTGGTTAGCATAGAGATCGAATTTAACCGTTTTACTGGCAGGATAAGGGCGATCGCAATAACTCATTTCATTAGTTACCCCAGTTTTCAAACTAGGTTCACTTTTGTCCCAGGAAACCACATTTCCTTGCCAAGTAAATTGAAACCAAACTATTTCCTCATTTTCTACTTTAAAAAACACATCAAAGTAGACATCTTTACCTTGAAACCAGAAACGTCCAGGCTCTTTAGTACGAATCCAGTATAGAGACTCTGCGAGTTCTCTAATTTTTTCCTGATCGGTGATAATTTTTACCATGTTAACTTAATTAAATTACCTAATTCAATTCTCAATTCCAGAAACATTAAATCGGGAAGTAGTAACTGGAATTTTAGTGATTTGTTACTTGGTATCATTGCTTTTCTACCTTATGTCTTCTAGACATGAAGAGAAATATTTCCCCCTTTCACATAAAAAATTTGCGAAGCATTTAACCAAACAGGATCGAAAGCACTTAAATGAGTAGTAGTAATTAAAGTTTGAAATCGGGTTTGGATAGTTTCTAACAATTGATTTTGACGGTTTAAATCCAATTCTGCTAACACATCATCTAATAACAGCAGAGGTGGTTCCCCAATTACTTCTTCAATTAACTTTAATTCTGCCAGCTTTAAAGCTAACACCAACGTCCTCTGTTGTCCTTGAGAACCATATTGTCTAGCAGGAGTTTGGTTAATGGAAAACTCTACTTCATCTCGATGTGGCCCGACTAAAGTAGTACCTTGGTGTTGTTCTGCAATACTTCGTTGTTGAATCTTCTCCAAAAAACCTTGTTGTAACCATTCTAAATCATCTTTTTCCATCACCACACTAGGTAAATATTTAATTTCTAATTTTTCTGTACTATCGCTAATAGTTTGATGCCAATGGCGGGCAATAGGTGTTAACCTTTGTAAAGCTCTAGCTCTCCGACGCATTACCCGTACTCCAGCTGTAACCAATTGGGCATCCCATAAAGCTAACTCGGAATGGGAAACCGAAGAAATAGACGCATCATTAACTATTCCTTGTTCCCGAATTTTTTTTAATAAAGCGTTTCGTTGGCGGAGAATTTGATGATATTGCTGCAAAATATAAGCATAAAAAGGTTCTAATTGAACAACTAAATTATCTAACCAACTACGACGATGTTCGGGACCACCTCTAACTAAATCTAAATCTAAACTAGAAAATTGTACTGCGTTAATTGTGCCTAAAAAATCTATTTGCCGTTTTAGAGGTTCACTAGCACGACTCACGGTACGACGACCATTTCGCCGCAGCGTTAAAGATAAGTCAATTTCGCCTGTTTGTCGTGCCAATGTCGCGGCAATTTTGCCCCATTCTGCACTTTCTTTAACTAAATCGCGATCGCGTGTTACCCGATGACTTTTTAAAGTAGAAAGCAACTCCACCGCTTCCAACAAATTAGATTTTCCCTGTGCATTATTCCCCACCAAAATAGTCTTTGGCGCACCAAATTCCACCCACTGATCTTGATAATTTCGGAACTGAACTAAGTGTAAGTTTTTCAAGTACATTTCTGGGGATTGGGGATTGGGG
>NZ_JBHFNS010000044.1:0-13296 GCF_041929135.1 Floridaenema fluviatile BLCC-F154
ATTTATTTCGGATGAATTGAGAGGTGCGAATCGCTTCATCAATTGCTTGACACTGCTTTATTTTCCCTTTCAACTTGAACTCGTAGACTATCATGGTTAATCGACCAATCACCAATTTTATAGTAGCACAAATTCACAAAATGTCGATTCGCACAGCGAGATCTGAGTTAATTGGTCACAATTCATCTCCCGTTAAGCTACGCTGTAACGGGAGTCTTCTTGTTCCATTAAGATAAATTGCCAAACCATGTAACTATGTAACTGATAAATAGTGTAAAAGAGCGAATCAACCCCAAATGTATACAAGGCTTGGGTTTCGGCAGTTACATTTTTTGGTGATTTATCACAAATGAAGCTGTAACCTGATGTAACTGACCAAAACGGCAAATTTATTTGTGTGGTGTAAATTTTTGGCTGGAAATAAATGTGCGTTACATCAAGTTACGTCAGGTGACGCATTGGTGTCTAACTCGTACATTTCAGACACAGCAACAGTTGTAGACTCACTCAGAGTTGTCGTTACATCAGTCACATCAGCACTCGAACCCAGTTGATTTGGTTGATGCCACAAACTGATAAACTCGGACACAATCTGAATCGGTAGCAAACAGCAACGGCGGGATACCATATCTGGTTCTTTCGGCAACATCGGATTACCATCACTATCGGTACGTGGTGTAATCAACAATCTTTGATAAGTTAAACTTTCATCCTTGGAACGATGGAATTTTTGTACAGATTTGATTCGACCACCAGCTTTATCAATCAGTGCTTCAATGACTTTCCGGCTGTAGATGGGTGCAAACATTCGATCGAGCACGGGCCAGACGACACTCAGATGAATCGCTAAAGCTTTGCCAATTTCTGATGTCTCCACCACCCGCACGCTCCACATCCCAATCAATGATTCGGCGTGCAAAGCGTTTAGTTTATCCAAAAAGTCAGTCAATGAATTGGCTACAGAATCAGCATCGTTAGCGGTTTTGCACAGTTGGTCAACTACATACGACTTAATTTCATCACTCTTGAAATTGGCTAATTTAGCAACTGCTTGAGCGTACCAAGTAATCAAACCAAGGGAGTCTGCAATTCTGGCATGGGCATAAGGTAAATGCGATCGCAATTGGGAAGCTAAAGCCCGAATTTGTTGAACCGGATAGCCCAATTTAATCAAATCCGGCAATGCTCCAGAAGCTAACCGTTGCGCTTGCTGCATTTCATCCCAAGCAGTTTTGTCTCCATCATTAACGCGATAGAACGGAACTTGAATCAACCGCGATAAGGTAGCTGGTTGGTCATCGCCCACCGCATGATTAGAACAAACAATCAGTGGCGAATGTGGTTCTTGGTAGTTGCCTCGTACCTTGCGGGGAACTGCATTAAACAACCCTTTGAGCAATTCATCTAATTCCCGACTCCGCTGTGGATCATCTAAACACAAGGGCAAGGAACCTGCTAATTTCAGAGTTTCGTAAGTAGCACTCACACTAGCTCGATGTAACACTCCTCGGTTGTTGAGCCAACCAACCAAAGATAAGGCATTATTCGCTGCTACTGATTTGTTGGAACCCGGATCGCCCACCAAGTTAATCAGTGGAAAACACTTTTCCCGTAACATAATCGTGCGGTAATGTACCCCAGCTGCCACATAACCAAGTACCATCAATGCTGGATAAATTCCACTGCTACCATGAAATTTTTGCATGGCACTTAACAATCGTGGTAATGCTTCGGAATCGGGTGTAGCGATTTCCGGTAAAGGCATTTTCTCTACACCACCAATGTTGTTGTTGAATATCCAACCGCTTTCTTCTTCAGTTGTTGATTCACCATCGGCAGTGTATTGACAATCAGCAAATACCCAAGTCCCATCTGATTGTTGTCCAATGCCCTCCGACAGGCGATAAAGCTTCCCACCCCGATCGCGATATTCCTGAATCCGACTATGAATAAATGCGCCCAGGTGTTCCTTCTTCAGATTGCAGACAATTCCACAACCTAACGCTACCTTCATTGCATCCACAAACCTAGTTACTTCCGAATAATCGATCGAATGCAAAATCATCCTTCGTTGTAGATTTGGCGGGTCAACCGATCGCTGCACTTGAAGCACCAGTCCGCCGCCATCTTCACTAGATAGTTCTCTTTCTACCTGAAAGTCAAAGTTACATTTCGGGTGGAAATTAAACTGATCGTCCTCTTCCACTAACCAACCGATTTCACCATTCAGCGATACTGGTACATTCCATTGATTCGTTACTTTGTATTCCTTGATGGTAGAAATAGCATTTAGTGAACGGCGCTGATTTCTGGAATTGTGAGGATTTTGCCAACCATCAAGTTTAGCGAAACTGAACAGAGTACCGATTCCGACACCCGATCGCTGAAAACTAGCCCATTTACGCTGACATTCACCCGGTTGATATTTGCTACTTTGCCGACTCCAAGCATCCCAATCGTCAAGTAAACTTTGGTCAACGCTATGCAGTGCCATCCCGACTTTGAGCCATTCGTCATAGTCATCGGCTCTCGATGGATGCAGTGCTTTCAGGTAGGACAGCGCCCAATCCACATCAGTCCATTGATTAGTAATTTGGTTTGTACCTTTGGGATAAATGCCGTAAGCTTCTAATGATTCCACTTCCACTGGAACGGCACGATTAATGGATTGATACGGATTACCGGATGGCCCTAAAGTTGGCGCAAGTACCGTAAACCGTCCCGCACCTAAAGCTTCTCCCACATGAACACCATCTCTGTGTAGGGCAAAATTGGTAAATGGTTTGCCGTTGGGCCAATTCTTGACTTTGACCGCAATGCGCCACCCACCGGAATGCGATCGCTCAACTAACGTACCCTGTAATTCCGGTACTTGCAGAATCTTGGTTACTGCGGCATCGCATTCTTCTTGAGAAGAGAAACATTTAACATCAAAATCTAACCAAGTCGTATTATTCCAACCACCCAGCGTCCCGATTCCATTTGCGGGATTGGCGAACCATTGCTGAAGTTCTTTGGTGTTGGGCGATCGCTTTTGATATTGCCGATGATTCAATAAATGTGGTTTCCCTGACTCATCGAGGTAACTGGGATTCTTGCCTGTGAATAACGGTAATGGTTGTAATTTTTCGTTGAGTGGACAATGTTCCCAAATCTGGCGCTGCGGGTCTGCCTTGACTAACTTGTGATGCCGCTTCGGGTCTTGGATTGGCGCTACTGGTAATGGTGGATACCCCTGCTCTAATAACCAATTTATCACCGCTTGCCGTTCTGTGCTGTATTTTTCCTCAGTGTTGATGCGATTTTCCCTGATTCGACTTTTCATCTTTTGTGGCGCAATGTATACCAGACTACAACTTTCTTAATGTAACAGGTAAGTAACATTAGTTAAAAAAAGAATAAAAAATCTATCAAATAATTACATTTAGTCTGTATTATGTACGTTACAAGGCTTTTACCGTAAGGTTAAGTCTGTAATCTGTAAATAGTTGACTTCAAAGAGTTGATTTTCCTTATGCCTGACTCGCGGTACACAGAACAAGGTCTGCTCAAGCTTGCCCAAATCATTAAGCTTGCCAGAGGCTCAAGCAGTTATCGTGAGTTTGAAGCGTTGAGTGGAGTCAGCCATGCAACTATTCGTCGTTTAGAATTGTGTGATGTGAAAAATCCTGACGTTGCTACTCTGGCTAATCTTGCTGTCCACACTCCTTACTCTTTGGAGGAATTAATTGCTGTGGCCCAGGAACGTGACAAAGTTGAGATTAGACAATACCGCACTGCTGAAGAAGCGATCGATATAGTTGACCAACTTAATCATCAGGAAGCTGCCAGGTTAGCGCAAATGATTGTCGGTCGTCTGGCAAAAATGGATGTCAAAATCGAAGAAAATCCTCCTGATGATGGTCTTTTGCTGCAAATTAGATTGATGAGTCCCGATCAAATGGCTGAGGTTTTACGGGCAGTGGCTAATCGTTTGAGTCCTGCTGTTAATCACCAGGAACCGCTAGATGATATCAGTACGGAAAATGCTGATGATATTTGAATCACTGTGAATCTGGGGAGAAAGCGATCGCACTTGTTACTAAAGTCCACAAGCATCGACACGCTCAAGCAAAGACCAAAGGTTCAAATAACGAAGTATTGACTCGCCAAATTCTGTTGACTCTCCAACCAACGCGATCGCCTAATTGCTGATAATCTTTGCCCACAGACTGATAGATTTCCTTTTGTACCGAAAAGCCGAATTTTCCATTACTAGCTGTCAACCACAGTTGGTTAATCATTTGCAAATCTAGACTTGGAATTTGACCAATTTCTGATTCATATAACACCCGAATTTGTGATGGACGTAAGCTTTGGCGTGCAGTAAGTCGCTTCCTCTACATTTTTCGTTCAAACATGACATTCGAGCCTTCGTTAATCATACCCACACCGAACATAACCATCCTCCCACTGTTCAAATCAACTTGCCCCTGCCATACCCTGCTATTTATCCAGTAGATTAGGATATTGATTCCATCAGTTTCCCACCGCCCGGAAATGTTACGATTTTGCGTAAAGCCAGACGAAAAATAACTGAAAGATTCGCTAACTTTATTCCATGATGCCCCTCTTTCAGTCTTATCAAAACCAACTGAGCCGTCTGGATAAAGAATCAAATAGAGTGTATGGCTCATGTAATAGAATGGGTCTGGACAGTACTCCTCCCCAACCCAAACGCCTGCGATCGCTTTGATTATAGGGTTAGAATTTCTATCCTCGGAATCTTCTAACCCCTGACTATCAGTTCGATCGCTATTTGTCCCATTTTGGTTGGGGTGCGATCGCCTTGTATACGTTATTTGTTGCCCATTTATTAGAAGTATGAGAGTATCACCTTGTTGTTGATACGGAATTAGAAAAACATTGGTGAGCAACATAATGGTAAGGACATTGTTTTGGGCAGTGTATCGATAGATTTGTCTTGCATAAATAAGTGTTCCGTCCTGATTGATTTGCAAAGAATCTACAGCACTCTGCCAGTAACCAACAAGTCCATCATTGCTTTGTAAATTTCTGTAAATATGCTGTTTCACGGTTTAATTCCTTATAAATTAATTTTTTAGCGTAAATTTTTGGTTCATGATTCGACAAATTCAACCGTCAATTTTGTTTCTTGCCACCGCTATTAACTACTTTTGTTGCCGCAACAAAAGCCGTTATAAGTATCCCAGCATTTTTTACAAATTCAGGGTTTACTTGTTCTATATCAATCACAACTTTTCCCCACGGCGTTTTCTCAAAATGAATAGACTTCGGTGTTGAAACTACAAGAACCATTGAAGCTGCCAGTCCAATGGCTAATAAGTCTTTTGCACTACCGCCTCCCATTTCCATATCTTCCCTATCTTCTCGGTTGTTATAGGCTTCCAGTGCCTTTTCTATCAACGGTGAAAAACGTTCATTTTTTGCTAAAGCTGTTAAAGTATGACGAGAAATAACCACTGCATCTTTCCCCTTAAATTGAGATTCTTCATAGGAAAGACGATCGAGTTCCGCAAATTCTGGTATTGATTTGACTTCGGGGGGAATTCCCTCAGTTAATTCGTCAAAATCATCAACAAGCCCATCTAAAATACCTTGGCTAAAATACTGAAGAAAGGCAACAGAATCAAAATCAGACGCATTAATTTTTTCAACTAGATTAGATGACATAACTTGTTCTCCTTTTATTAAATTAAACTTTGATTTAACGCCAATCACCTGATAGGCTGAATGGAGCCCAGTAATAAGCTGTATGTTCAGGATGCGTTCTCTCTAAATCGTGTGATTCTCTAATCAACTCCAGCACAGTTTCTCGCCAAGCTACAGCCCGTGAAGCTTTCTCAACTAACCATTTCTGGTAGAATTTAATACTGAATTTAGCTGCCCAAGTAGCCTCAACATTCCAGTGACTAGCCAGCAAACTACTTGCACCATTCAGTAAAAAAGCCCATTCTAACCCCAAAGCATCTCCGCCAATTCCCTCTTTCGCTCTACCGCTAACACAAGCTTGTAGAGTAACATGGCTACCCCAAAAATTTAGTTTTTGCTCAATGACCTGTTTGGGTGATAAGTCAGCATTTTCAGTAATTTCTTCACTGTTCAAAGGTAGTTTTCCTTTTTGGGCTAATAGTAATCCTGAACTTAGATATGGATTTTTTGGGGTTTGCCCTTGCTCAATGAGTGATGGGAAAACTCCATGAGTAGCAAAGTGAACAATTTTGTTAGAGAAGTCTAGCTGAGTAACAGTGGCTAAATCAGCATTTATTTCGGAAAGAATTTTTCCCGTCAATTCTTCTTTGAGCCATTGTCCCGGCAATTCAAACCCGGCTTTCATTTTTTCAAAATAGGGTTCTTTGACATCACTTTCAGCCCACACTTGAACGGCGGTAAATTGTTCGAGTTTTAAGGGTTTCCTTTTCAATATATTGACCAATGTCATTGCACTCTGAACCCTAGACATAGAAACATAATTCACTAGATATTGCTCCCCAAAAGGAAGGTAATGTAACGGAATTAAATGTAATTCCCCATCTGGGCAATAACAAATATGGTCATTTATTTGAATAATTCCCGATTCAGCTAAGGGTTGTAGCCACTTCACTAAAGGAGCCAAATTTTCTGATAGGTTAATGACTCTTACCTTCGCTCTGGCAGAAATTATATTTCCCCAATTTTTGGGATGAAGAGGATCGTGAGCGCCATTTATTTCATCGGTTTTCTTATTGTTTTTATAGTCTAGCCATTCTTTAATTTGTTTCTTGCCAATGGGAATTTCTTGGGTATGCAGAGAGCCATCTTTGGCGACTAAAACGGCGTAAGTTGCTTCATCATCAACAAAATAGCTCAAGTAGTGGGCCTTTGCCTCTTGCATTAAAGCGGGAAGTTGTTGTACTGCTTCTGAAAAGAAATTATCAGAAGTCTGTTGGCTCAGTTTTTCGGTGAGAATATCTGCCAGTACCCTACCTTTTGCCCCCTCGATCGCATCTAGCAGTTCCATCGGACGATGAAGTTTATACAGTTGAACACAGAGGGCAGAAAATAGATATGGATATGCCGTCAATATACCTGCCGGATATTTTTCTATTAAATGTGCCTTTTTATAGGGATCGGCAATGTCTTTCCGTATAGTTTCAATGTTGGTTCTTAGTGCCTGAAGTGTCTGAAGTGCCTCCAGAGAACGATCTAGGCGATTGTAGCAAAGATAGCAGCCCCACAGTGCATCATTTTCATGGTCTACAAGCTTGTTTTCTTTTGTCCATTCTCGAATTTGCTGATAAATTGTGAGCGAACGCTCAATCTGCTTGATGGCATCTAGAAGAGTTGAATTAGCATATTCTAGCTGTCGCATTACCTCCCATTCATTAAGTTGACCTGCTTCAAAAGGAGCAGGATCAGGAATTGGAGAAGGCTGTAACAGCTTTGTAAAGGTATCCTTTACCTGCTGGATTATTACTTTTACAGTTGCGCCTAACCGACCTGAGATTATATCGTGGAGTACATTTGTAGCTTGCCGTGAGGCAATCTCAAAATCCGTATATTTAAGTTGTTTTTGGTCTTTTACCTGGTCTTTTATCTGCTTTAGCAACGCCTCAAGTTGATTTAAGTCCTGTTCTGCTTCTGGTTCGACCTCAAGCGACCGGATAGAGTTCAGGATATAATCTAGTGCATCCTCAACCTTCTGATGCTCAGTCTTTTGCTCTACCGGAAGGATGATAATGGGGTCTATCTTCTCTATTAACTTCCGTTCAAGTCGCTTAAAAGTCATTCGATCGACCGAAGAAAGTGACTCGACCTCAATCTGATTCAGCAAATTCTTCGCTTCTTCAATACGTTCTAAATCGAGATTTGCTTCAATTTTGTGAAGTTTCAAAGAAGGTAGAGTCGTTGTGTCACCCATAGATTCGAGCCAAGGAATCGTTTCCTTTGCCAAAGAAAGGGCTTCTTCATTGCGGCTCATTTGCTGGAGTGCGATGGCATTTGATAATGCGCCCTGTCCTCCAGAGAATAAATATTGATTCAACAGGCTTAGGTCAATGTTTTCGAGGGCGTTTTTGGCTAGTCGATAACAGGCTTCACCCAAAATCGCTCCCAATTCGTAACGACCAGTATGAGCATAGTCTTGAGCAAACACACTGAGAGCCGTAATTCCCCATGCGGGACTTCCTTGTAAGCTTATTAAGAGTTCAGTTAGTTCAGCTTTATTGGGACCCATTAACGGTGGGCATTGATAGTCAAGGAAGAATTGTTGTCCAGGTCTATCTTCACTTTGGAAAAGCTTTACTACTTTAGCGACATCGTATTTATCTTCTATGTACATGGTCGTATTCTCAAAGGTAAAGTATTTGAGTGATTCACAGTTAACAAAATTTTGGCAGAAGCGCATTACCCACTTTGGGTACTTTTGTAATAAGTAAAAATTGGCAAAATAACAGGTCATTTATTGTGCTGTTTTATAGGAGATATATATCAGCAACACAACTTTTGGGAGAGGGAAGGAAAAAAATTTTCCTCCCCTTTCCACCAAAGTACGGTGGTTTTACAGCTTACATTCCGCCGCCTCAACTGGCACAATTGGTTTTCTTGGAATGTAAGCGATGCTAACTCTACTAGTACATCTGCTCGTCATAACCTTGTATTGCCATCACCGTCAACGATGAGTTCTGTTTCCCGCACATAGGTATGAGGCACGAACTCGACTCCATCAGGTACTTGAACAGACTTCTTACACTTTTTGAAGGGGTCTTTCCGAGTTGGACAAGGATATGAAACCTCAACCGTCTTATATTTGGTCTTAGGGGTTGGAGGATATAATGGCAAGTAAAATGATATTGATGCTTCATAAGCATTTCTTGCTGCATCTTTAGCAGTTTCTCCAGCGAGCCAATTGTGAACAAAGAAAGTCGTCATTGGTTCAGGCATCATATCCCGCTCCCTTGAGCCAATGGAAACTTTAGCCCCAATCTCTAGCCAATCGTCATTCACAGATGCCCCATAGCAGTTGCACATATACACCATCCGCAGATTCAGCTTCGTGACTCCACGACCTTGTGCATCTGTAAGCAACTCCTTAATGCTTCTGCTGCCTATATCACCTTCGAGATGAGGAGGGGTTTTAAGAAGAAGCTTCTCTGGTACTCCGTGTCCCAAAATAATCAAGTCGATAGTGCGGTTTTTCTTGGTTTCATCTACGAGGCAATCTAGTAGCTTTGCTCGCGTACAGGCGTTGTCGGTAAGAAGATGAACAACGTCATATCGTCCACTGCCTTGCAAGGTCATTTTTACATCTTCAAATGTTTCGGCAAGACCATCAATCATCGCATTAATAGGCGATCTCAAATCAGTTGGCAGGCTATCATCAAAGACTGTCTTACCGCTATTTTCTTGTAATACGATGATTGCTTTATTTGTAGTCATTTTCAATCTCCTTATTTATCGTTGAGTTTTAGATGCTATATCTGCTAGAAAAAAGCCCTCAGCATCAATGACAAACTTTACTTGTGGCAGATACTACCCAAACGAATCTGTGGTCATGAATAGCGTTAATAGACGCAAATACTCACAACAAAACTGGAGTTGCAAGCTAATGATATAGCAGCAATGTTTCAGCGAACTTGCAAATAGAATTTAAAAACTTTGACTCTATCAGTAGATGTATCTAAGTAAATTCTCAATACCAATTGAAGGCAATACGGCAAATTTAATATTTTGTAGTAATCAACCTAGAGTACCTTCAATCTTTGATAAAAGAGGCGATCGCTACTATGTTAACAACGGCTCCTAGACAAAAGCCTCTCAACTGCACTCCTCATAATAACTTAAAGGTCTAATTAGCTCTTGACCTTTATTTCAGTAAAAACACTTATTTTCTTTAAGCTATTGCATATTCTATGGTCTGTCAAGAACCACTCAAAAAATTTAGGATTTTCCCGTATGTGTGAATTAAGGTAAGTAAGTAGACGTAAATAAATCGACCTGTCTAACATCTACGATCGAGGCTGATTTAATAGATAATTGGCTGGACTTACAAGATATCCTCAACTGCTTGGGCTATTCGTTAGTTGCTGATGGCATCTTTGGTGCGAACACTGAAGCCGCTGTTAAGAAATTCCAAAAAGACTACGGTTTAATGGTTGATAGTATTGTTGGTGCGAAAACTTAGAGTGTTTTAGAATACCAATTCTACCAATAATAATTCTCTGAAGTTTTGATTTTTGCGATCGCAATTTCTATAACTGATTTCTGTAGGTCGTTGTGCGATCGCTCCCCATTTCCGAAAACCTAATTGTGAAACCTTAATCATCACAACAACAGCACCCAAACTGGACTTACTGAGTAATTTCCTCTGTTAATTAATACTACTTGGAGAGACACTGTAAAACTTAAATTCAGTTGCCTTACTCCCTTTTTTTCAGCTTAGGAAATATCAGTTTTCTAGTTGTTGAGTGCTGTTGTTAGTTAACCGAATCGATTTTAGATGAAACAGCTTTTTTCCTCCTTAGTTAATAGTGGACTTTAGCTGTAATCTTTATCTGATGAAGCTTGGTTGCTTCACTTATTAACTTACCATTTCCTTTAACATCTGCTGCAAGATGATAAATAACTTTACTTTTGACAGCAGGGAAATTCATCATTTTAAATTTGCTTTGCCATCAATTGTGCTTGGGTTTGGGTTCATCGGTTAATTGCTAGTAACTCTGCCGAGAGAGGTTAATCTTGAAGGTCAGGAGTCACCAGATTAAGGAAAAAGCAATACGCAAGAGAGCACGTTACGCGATACTGCTTTTCTGGAATGCCCGACAGGGCTATACGCAACGCTACGCGATCGCACTTTTCGGCAAACCTCTAGTAGCGGCAAAGGAAAGCCAAATAACTAACTGTTAACGCTTGCCACTACTGGATTTTTCCCTCCTCTTTAGCCTTAGCCAAACCCTGCTGAAGCAAGATTGCTGCCATTTGAGATAAAGAACGCTGCTCTACATCAGCCAGCTTCTTTAAGCCTTCCTTCATTTCTTCGGAAACAAAAACCGTGACGGTTGTTTTCCCCATCTGCTCTATCTGAATCTATTGCAAAGTCCTTTTTTATCTTAGTTTCCCTTGACTTATCTGTATATGTCACTAATCCTAACAACATCTAGCAAAAGTTAATGAAATCTGTTAGTATAACCACAAAGCAAAATTCTCCTTACTGCATGAAATACCCACCAGCTGATTCATAGTGGTGCGTTGGCGTAGTCTGCGCGTAGCAAGTATCGCCCGCTTCTATGAACACAAAGCTATGCCGCAAAAATCCAGCGAGGAATCAACTATGTCTTAGAAAAAATTCTTTAAGCAAAAAAATTGGAAGTGGCTCCTGAAATCAAAGAGCGCACTTCAAAGAAACTAAAAAAAACCAACTACAGATTAACTCAAAATCAAGTCGATCGGAGCATCATCATGTCATCTACCACAAAATTCGTTGCAATCAACCAACTCAACGGCTTCTCTTTCGCAGATTCCATCACAACTGATACTGTCGAGTTAGCTAAAGAAGTCATACAACTGGGAAACTCTCACGCTGCAACTTTTGTTCACCTCAAAGAGCAAGCTTTAGAACTGGGAGACAAACTCAAGCAATTAGAAGCAGCGTTAGGCGAAACTGAATTTAAAAAACTGCTCAAACACTGTTTTCCGAAAGAACTGGTACGTTATTTCCGTAATTTAACTGCCCAGGCAAAACTAATAGCGAAATTCCCTAACTTACAACAACACATTTTGAATTTGCCTCTGTGTCACGTTGCTTTGTTGTTAGCTGGTAGTGAAAGTCAAGTAGAAGCGATCGCCACCACTCAAACCAAATGGACAATTTCGCTGATTAAAGAAAGATTAGCATCAACTACAGACCAAACCATAGAACCCAGATTAACAGCAGGTAGTCCGGTAGTTTTCCTCAACAAAATTGGACTGTTACTAAATGAAGAGAACGAACTGCTATCTATTCGTGGTTTTGGAGATGGGGAAATCTATCTGCAACCAGCCTCCGAACTCCGAGCTTTAGATAAAGATACCTTTGATGAATTTCTGAATCTGTTAGCCACAATCTCTGGGTTAAATGAGCAGTTAAATGATAATGAACGTACTCGTAATGATATTGAAGGTAAATTAGGGAAACTGAAAAAATGTCAACGTTCTTTGATGAATCAGTTAATGTTAACTGATGAGACGATCGGTTGTTTAGATTCAGCGATCGACAAAAGTTTATCCTTACGTAGGTTAACTGATGAAGACATCGATCGCGCTTTTCGGATTTATCACATTACCGATACTGACGCAGTATTAGCCAAAACCAATTTATTAGCACGTCTGCGAGTCAAGGATGAATTAAATCCTCAGCCAACTATAGCTGAATTAATCATTGCTATTGCGACTTACTTACACAAACCCACAACAAAACATGGTGGTGGTGGGATTCCGATTACTACTCGTGAGTATAATGAACTGATTGAACTGGTTCGGCAGCAAAACCAAACTATTGCTGAATTGAAAAATGAAATCGCAGAAGTTAAAGAAAACTCAGCATCGTTAGACAGCAATGTGTTGGCAGATGAATTAAATACCTTACACTTAAAATTAAATCAATACCAACAACTAATTAACTCACAAGAACAGCAAATCAAATCGCTTCAAGAACAAATCGAATCTGCTATTGACGAAACTGTTAATAGTGAGCTTAGTCAAACTGTGACTACAGAGAATATTAATACAATTGAACCGGGAACAGTAGTTAAGATTGTTAAACATCCGATTCATGCGGGAAAACTTGGATTATTTACAGGGTCAACAACCGTGAATGATTGGCGATTTGATGAACCAGTAGCAGTTGGTAAAGTTGTGTTAAAGTCGGGAACTAAATGGCAGTTTCCTTTAGAGATTAATAATTATTTTGACTGTGTGGAACCGAGTAACTTGACAGCAGAACAATATCAACAATTGGTTGAACTGGAATTGATTGCTGAGGAATGTAAGAAAGTTAAAGAAGAACTTAGTTTTAGTCAAGATGCGATCGAAGAAGCTGTATATCAACTAGGCAAGAGTTTAACTTTAGCGAATGTTCCCGGTTGGGATAATTGCGGGAATTTTACTGATGAAGATGGCACAAGTTTAAGTGGAACAAAGGCTTTACGAACTGGAGCGATCGCAATTTACGAATTGTTGTCGGAAGTGCTTTGTGAGTTTTAGGAGGTGGATTTATTTTAATTTGTTGGATTAAGCAAACAATAGCAAAAACCTCAGTTT
>NZ_JBHFNS010000035.1:0-52724 GCF_041929135.1 Floridaenema fluviatile BLCC-F154
TTAATTCAGTGAATTTAGGGTAAATTCTCTGTAATTTCAGTAACTCAAATTTTGGATAGTAAGCTGTTACGCATTTAAATCACTTATTAACGAGTAGGGTGCGTCAGACGGTAAAGCCTGATATAGAAAGGAAAATATCTAAATCTGACGCACCCTACAATATGACTTTTTAATGCGTAACAGCTTATCAGGTAAAAACGGGTGTATCTTTACTGATTTGCTGTTAACTCACAGTTGATTGGTAGGTAATAAACTACTAACTATGACCTGACAGCAAAAGCAAAAATGTTAATTTTTGGGCTTATCCCTCATGACGGCTTACCAGGCGTTTCTACCAACCATAGTGGGAATAGTTTTCGCATTGCCACCTGCAAATGCACAACCGCTGAATAGCGGTAGTGAAAATCAGGTATTAAGTAGTATTGGTCATCTGACATCAACTACTAATTACCAGTTAGCAAATGTCAACTATCAAGTAGTTTCAGAAAAACCTCATTCCTCATCACCTCTGACTCAATTACCTGTTCCTGGTACACCAGTTCCAACACCTATTCCTGGGGAAAATGTAGCGGGAGGAGTGCGAATTTTAGCACCACAAACGGGGGTAATTAGCGATCGCAATACCAGCTTGGTAATTCAATATCCCGTTGGCACAAATATCAAAGTTACTGTCAATGGCGATCCTCTAGATCCGAAAACACCTACCCAAATTTCTCGCAATGCAGCCCAAACTTTAATTACCCAAACCTGGTATGGTATTACCTTAAAAGAAGGGGAAAACCGGATTGTTGTCGAATCAGAAAATAACCAGGTAGCGGAAGTAGTTTTAAATGTCAGAAGTTTCGCTGCAAAAATTGAAATTCGTCCTCAAGAAGCACAAATTCCTGCTGATAATAGATCGACTGTAACTTTAGTGGGAAGAATTACCGATAATGCAGGAAATCCGATTAATGAAGACACAGTAATTACCTTAACTGCTAGTGCGGGAACCTTTATTGAAGCAGATGAAGACGAAGACGAACCGGGATTTCAAGTAATTGCGAGAAAAGGGCAATTTGTCACTAAATTACAATCAAATTTGCAGCCGCAACAAGTGAGAATTCGGGCAGCTGCGCCTGTGAGTCGCGATCGCTATGTGCAAATTTACAATCCGTTTTTAGAAATCGATCGATCGGGTAATTTAGTAGTTCCTTATCAATCGCCAATTCCCGATCCTACCCTAACTATTCCTTACAATTATCCAGCTTCTACTACACCATTTTTTACTACACCAACGGAGATCGAAGCTTATACTCAACTAGAGTTTGTGCCGAATATTCGGAGATCGATCGCCACCGGGGTAATTAACTTAAGAATTGGGGAAAGAGGAACAAATTTCTGGGGAAGTTTACGCGACTTTTTAAGACCAAATGAAGATGGTTTATCAGTTGATTTAACCGCCCAAGTTTTTGCCACTGGTGCAGTTTTTGGGGATTGGTTATTTACAGGTGCTTATAATAGTCAACGCGCCCTAAATGAAACCTGCGAAGGTGATAATAGATTATTCGGCGGCATTCAATTTTGTGAGAAACTTTACCCAGTTTATGGTGATAGTTCCACAATTGATTATTTAACACCTTCTAAAGATAGTGTTTTTGTCCGTTTAGAACGTCCTTCCCGCAGACGAGGCGCAGAAACAGACTACATTATGTGGGGTGATTATAACACCCGTGAATTTGCCAGGGCTTCCCAAGTTTTTACCGCCACAAATCGCCAATTACATGGTTTCAAAGCTAATTATAGTTTTGGTAATTTACAAGTAACAGCTTTATATAGTCCAGACGTTGAAGGTTTTCAAAGAGATGCGATCGTCCCCGATGGTACTAGCGGATATTATTTCCTATCAAGAAGACTCGTCGTTCCCGGAAGTGAAAGAATTTTCATTGAAACTCAAGAATTAAATCGTCCCGGTACAGTAGTAGAAAGAAAACCATTACAAAGAGGACCAGACTATGAAATTGATTACGATCGAGGCACCCTCTTATTCCGCCGTCCAATTTTCGCTACAGACTTCGATCTTTTCAACACTGGCACACCTGGAACTGGGCCATTACTAGTCCAACAAATAGTAGCCACCTATCAATTTGAAGGAGGAGAAGATACAGATGCTTTAGGAACAAGATTGCAGTACAATTTCTCCACTAATTTTAATAATCCTAGTTGGGCTGCTATTAGTTATTGGCGAGAAAATCAAGGATCGAGAGATTATGATTTATTCGGTTTAGATTTCTTATTCCCTTTAGGAAGAAGAGGCAGAATAGTTGGAGAATATGCCCGTTCTAATGCCGATACAACATTTCGAGGAAATCTCACCGGACAAGCATTTCGTTTAGAAGCTAATGGGGCAATTACTGACAGAATTGGAGGCAGGGTTTATTATCGATTTGTAGATGAAGACTTTAATAATAATGCTACTTTTAGTTTTGCTCCCGGTCAAACTCGTTATGGTGCTTCAGTAACAGCACAAGTTACTCCCACAACCTTAGTTGAAGCTAGTTACGATCGAGAAGAAAATTTTGGATTGTCATCGTTAGTTAGAACCGATTTTCTTGATTTATTTAATCCGGGATTTGAAGCTAGACCAGGCGATCGCCTTGACAATTCTTTAACAACAATTGCTGCTGGAGTTAGACAAAGAATTGGCTTCGCAGATGTTAGCGTTAATTATGTCCGCAGAGAAAGAGATGATAAAATTGGCAATTTAGATGGTAATTCCAATCAAATTGTCTCTCGTTTAAGCGTGCCACTTTTGCGCCGTTCTCAACAAAGAACTAATGTAGTCACTTTCCGTGCCCAAAACGAATTAAATTTAGGAGATAGTGACGCACTTTATCCAAATCGAACAACTTTAGGATTAGATTGGGCAGTATCTCCCGGAGTGACAGTTAGGTTAGCACATCAATTTTTTGATGGGGGATTTTTTGACAATAACTCAATTACTAGTTTAGACACAATTGTAGAAAGACAACTTTGGAAAAACACCAGCGTTACTAGTCGTTATTCGATTATTAATAGCGCCAGTGGCATGACGGGACAAGGTGCTTTAGGAGTGCGATCGGGAATTTTAATTGCCCCCGGATTGCGATTAAATTTAGGATTTGAAAGAATCCAAAATGATATTTTTACTAGGACGGGAACAGGCGATCGATTTCCCCAACCTTACGCCATTGGACAAAGTTCTTATTCCTTGGGAATAAGCGCCAGAAATAGCTTTAGTGTTGGCTTAGAATACACAGATAACCCTGATTTT
The DNA here is from genome assembly GCF_041929135.1 of Floridaenema fluviatile BLCC-F154. Taxonomy (NCBI): domain Bacteria; kingdom Bacillati; phylum Cyanobacteriota; class Cyanophyceae; order Aerosakkonematales; family Aerosakkonemataceae; genus Floridanema; species Floridanema fluviatile. The sequence continues at coordinate 3,290 of NZ_JBHFNS010000035.1, forward strand.
AAAGCCAGTACCAGAGTAGAATATCGCACTGGTGGATCGGAAAAAGATCACTTTTTAGTCACTGCTACTGGTGCAGGAAAAGTATCCCGAAGTTTAACAGCTTTATTCCGTTATGAAATGGGGAATTTTGCTAACCAGTTAATTGATGACTTAGATAATTCAATGAACCTTCGGTTAGGATTAGCTTATCGTAATCCAGATGACGATCGATTTAACGCTTTATTAAAATATGAATTCCGCCAAAATACCGCCACCACACCTTTAACAATTGACTTCGGTGTTGATAACAGTGGATCTGCCCACGTCTTATCATTAGAAGGCATTTATGCCCCAACTTGGCGATGGGAATTCTTCGGAAAATATGCCCTTCGCACAGCTAATTTTCAATACGAAGATATCGAAAGCGATACTTTAACTCAAATCGGACAATTTCGCACCACTTTTAGATTTGCCTATCGCATGGATATCGCCGGAGAAATGCGTTGGATTGGACAAAACAACTACGCAGAATGGGGATGGGCAGCAGAATTAGGTTATTATTTAACACCCGATTTAAGACTAGGAGTTGGTTATAGTTTTGGCAGCGTTGACGATCGCGATTTCTCCGGTTTCCGTTCCAACGGAGGGCCATATTTTCAAATCACATTTAAAGTCAACGAACTATTTAATGGTTTTGGTCGCCAAAGACCAATTCCCCGCCCTAGACCCAGAGATTTACCAGTAGCAACCTTACCACACTTACAACCTTTTACCATTGCAGCTAACCCCCAACAAAAAAGACTCCCAACTACTTCAACAATTCAGGAATCTACGAAAAAACTTGCTCTCTTATCACATTTAATTTATGAAATCAATCCGCAATTAATCGATCTTAACTTCCAGCATCAAACACCAACAAATCAACAACCATTAGTTCCCAAATCACCATCAGATCGACAAAAAAATAGCTCAATTACTCCAACAAATCTAACCTTTGCCAACCAACCGAAACTGAATTTAATACTGACACAGCAACCTCACCTACCAATTATTACCCCTGTAAACTCTCTAGCTTTCCACCAAAGACTGACAAGTGCAGCACCTTTAATAGGAACCAGAGAATGGGTAGTAGAAAAAACTCCGACTCAGGAAACACAGAACACTCAAGAAAGTATAATTTCAGAGTTAAGGCAAAAATTCCTAAACATCGAATTCCAAGTGCCAAATTTCTCAGTAAAATAACCGGGGGTTCGGAAAACATCCAGAGGTGTAGCCATGAGTCAAAAAATTGCCAAAAAAATTAGTCAAACGATTTTCAACTTAGCTGTAACCTCCGTTGAAAATCTACCAAAATCAATCAAAAATCCGGTTAATTTATTCCTATTAATTTTGGCTGGGTGGTTAACTCCTAACTTCCTGGCTTTCAGCCAAACCACAGCCAATCCACCCTTACGATTAATAATAAACAGTAACCAAGATATCATTCAACCAGATGGAGAATTGACATTACGAGAAGCCATATCTATCGTGAACGGCGAACTAGATTTAACAAGTTTAAGTGCCGCCGAACGTAATCAAATTTCGCCCCTTCCACCAAGCAAAGAAAACCGGGCAAAAATTGAATTTAACTTACCACCAAATTACACAAATATAGAATTAAATACTCCCTTACCAGGATTAGCAGCACCAGTAGTAATAGACGGTACAACTCAACCCGGATACGCCCAAGAACAGAGAAATATTCCTGCAATACCTGTACCAACTCCTGAAAACATTCCCCCTGCACCAATCAGAGGTTTAAGCTTATTAAAACAGGGAGAAACTAATTTTTGCACCCCCAAAATTAGATCGATCCCATCACCAATTATTCCCGCACCAATACCAGCACCAATCAGAGGACTAGGCTTATTAAAAGAATTAATTTCTCAAGATTCAACTGTTAGTAATTTTCCCATTCCTCAACCAGTAATAGTTATTAAACCAGCACCCGGAATAGAAGTTTTTCGCGGTTTCACAGTTGTTTCTGATGACGTAAGAATTCGCGGTTTAAGTATTTATGGTTTTTCCTCCCGTCGTCGGGGTGCCACTGCTAATATTCCCCCCGCAGATATCTTCATTGGTGATGCAGAAGATACAGCAACTTTTGGCGAAAAAGGTAGGGCGAGAAATCCGAGTAAAACCCCACCTCAAAATATTGTCATTGATTGTAATTGGTTAGGAGTTGACACATTAGGAAAACCAGTTTCTCAATTACCAAATTCCCAGTTAACTCAAGAAAAACAAGTACCAACCGGACATGAAAAACCCGGACATTTTCAAATTTATCGGACAGACGATCGCCTACCCACCAGATCGGCATTCGGCATTTACGTTTTTAACAGTTCAGGCACAACAATTCGCAGCAACTTAATTGCCAATCATGACGGAAGTGGTATTATTACCTCTGCCAGAGCTAGCAACACCTTGATTATCGAAAATATTCTATTTGCCAATGGTTTTGGCGGAATGCCCGATGCAATTCGTTTAGAAGGAGAGATTAACCAAACCAGAATATTATCCAACTTAATCAGAGACAATGCTGGTTCAGGAATTTACTTTTTTAAACCCCAAGGAAGCGTCGAAATTAGACAAAACAAAATCACCAACAACGGCAGACAATTTAACCAAGCAGCAATTTATTTAATGGGAAACGATCATCAAATAATTAATAATGAAATTTCCGAACAATCAGGGCCAGGAATAGTAGTCGCCGCTTATCCAAATAGCGATCGCAACATCATTTTAGGCAACTCCTTCGCCAACCTCCAAGGCTTAAGCATCGACCTAGTAACCCAAATGAACACAGGCTTTCACGCCTACCTAACAGGTGACGGACCCAACCCCAAAATGCGAAGTTTTCAAAGACGCAGACAAACAGCAAACTTCGGCATTGATGCCCCAAACTTTATTTCTAAAGAATTCTTTTTAAACCCCGAAAATGGCAGCGTCACCTTAGAAGGAACCGCCAAACCTGGATCGACAATAGAAATATATCGAGTTAACGAAAACTCTAGTTCTCGAGGGCCATTAAGTGAAGCGATCGCCAATACAGTAACAGATGAAGAAGGAAAATTTTCACTCACACTGACCAACTTAAAAGCAGGAGAAAGAATTAGTGCGATCGCCAACGACAGCGAATCCGGTACTTCCGAACCTGCCGTTAATACCGTTATCAAAGATCTACCATAAAAATGTCCAACCACCAGAAAAAGCCAGGAAAACATAAAAAAATATATCAGACAGTAGTTAGTAGAAAAAACTCCCAACCAACTACCAACTACCAACTACCAATTAGCCAAATTCTCAGTTCCTATTGCCAACAAATATTTAAATTAAACAATCAAAATCAGCCCAAAAAACTACTTTGGCTGGCACTTTTTCTCGGTGTTTTCAGTTCTTGTTCATCACCCGCCTTAGCTGAAGGTAGCAGAGAATTAACAGCTAACGGAGGCGATCGACCCTACCTATTATACGATATTAGACCATCAGCCCAAACCGCAGGTATCCAACGCCGCACCATCATCTACGTATACGCCAACAACGACGAAACCATCAATCTCGGTTCTAGCGCACTCGGCATCGGCGACGATGGAGACATCAGATACACATCTCCTACAGGCAACACAGGTACTTGCCAAGTTAACAAAGGCGGTACAGGCTTAATCCAAAACCGAACTCAAGAACTAGCTGGCCCAGCACCTAACGCAAACGGCTATACCCCTTGTGTTCTCAACGTTGGTACAGACGCAACCGATGACGGCGGAGCAGGAGTTTGGCAAATCGAATTTATCAGCCCTGACTCTGCACCACCAGGAACAGCAGACACCAACCCCCCACCCACAGGTGCCAATGCTAACTGGACACAGCAAAATAATGTTACTTGGGTAGCCGCTTGGGACGTTACCGTGCGTGATACCAGCGGTCAAAACATTCCTGGTAGAGCTTATGCTAAATACTTAGCCCTAAATATGGGCGGAAATGGACTCTCCCTCAACTCCCAAACTTTTATTCAAACTAGAGATGGTTATCAATATCGAGTAGGTTTGAACGGTTTAGACCCCTTCGGATTTATCTTTTTTGCCAACAACAAAGGATTTACCGACAATAATGGTAATCCCAGTTATAGATCCGTCGATCTACCAACTACAGCATTCTTCAACCCTAATAATCCTGACACCACCACAGATTTCACCCACAAAATCTTTTTCAACCAACCAGATAACACCCCAGGAACAGGCTTACCCCCATCCGCCCCCGCCCCAGCACCAGATGGTAATACCTGGTTACTAGTCACTCCTACCCTACCTCCCGAACCCACCAACTTCAGGTTTACTGGAATAGAAGGTACTCCCAATCAAACCGGAACAGCACCCTTAAAAGGCAATTTCACCTTTGACTCTCCTATAGTTGCACCTTACACAATTGTTATAGATATCAACAGAGATGGAATTTTCGGCAATTCCAACGACAAGATATTTTCTGGTACCACCCAGACAGGAGGAAACACCGTAGAATGGAATGCTACAGACGGAAATGGAGTCGCTGTACCCGCTGGAGATCTTACCTACCGAGCCCAAGTTACCCTCTACACAGGAGAAGTTCACTTTCCCTTATTAGATGCAGAAAATAACCCAAACGGAATCATCATCCAACGAGTAGACCAGAATACTGGTTCTGTCATATCCAGCGACATCTACTACAATGACAGCAACCTCAACGTAAGACCAAAAGATATCCCCAGCAACCCACTAATAGGCTTTAAAATTCCTAGTAATAATGGAGCCCATAGCTTCAATACCAACGGTTCTGTTGATTCTAGTAGTGGATTTGGCAACGACAGAGGAATTGATACTTGGGTCTACGTTCCCTCTAATCCCTTAGAATTAGACGATCAAATAGCAGTTAGAGAAGCAGACTTAGAAATTACCAAAACCCTCGATCCACAAAGTCCAACCCCAGCCCCAGGAGGACAAGTAACCTATCTCATCACAGTCAAAAATAATGGCCCTAGTTCTTTAAATACGCTTGGTAATTCTCAAGACATCGACGCAAGAGTAACAGACGATTTTCCCACACAAATTTCTAACATTAGTTGGACTTGCGCCCCAGCAGCAGCCTCCCCAGCAGGTTCAATTTGCCGCACAACATCTGGTACAGGCAACATCGACACTAGAGTTAACTTACCCGTAAACGGCGTAGTAGAATTCAAAGTTACAGGCACATTAGATCCCAACGTTGCGGTCGGAACCACTATTACTAACACCGCCAGTGTCTTCCGCTCCAAAGATGTTACAGATCCCAAATATTTTGATGTTAATCCCAACGAGAATAACAACCGACGCTCATACAGCTTCACCGTCGGTCAATCCTCTGCTGATGCCAGCATTACCAAAACCCAAACTAACCCAAATCCACCAACTCCAGTCACCCCCGGACAAAACGTCACCTATAACATAGTCGTCACCGCCAGCGGCAACACTGACTCGACCAACGTACAAGTTACTGATTCCATCCCCACCGGATTAAGTTTTGTGGGCAATAGTGGTGCTTGTACTACCTCATTCCCTTGCGTTTTAGGTAACATTCCCTCCGGTCAAACTCGCACCATTACCACCACATTAGGCGTTCCCGCCAACTATAGCGGCCCCTCTCCTGTAACCAACACCGCCACAGTCGCCTCTAGCAACGACACCAACCCAAATAACAATACCGCCTCAGCAACTACTAACATTCAACAAACCGCCGATGTAGTCGCCGTCAAAACTGGCCCTAGCACCGTTAACCCAGGCGGCACCATCACCTACAACATCACCGTCACCAACAATGGCCCCTCAGCAGCCACCAACGTCGTCATTCGCGACACCCTACCCGCCGGAGTTACCTTTAACAGTGCTTCCGACGGCGGTACCTTAGCCAACGGAGAAGTTAACTTCCCAGCTATTCCCAGTTTGGCATCGGGAGCCAGCGTCAATCGTACTATTACAGTTACAGCCCCCAATAGCGGTGGCCCATTATTAAACATAGTCGCCAGCACATCTGATACCTCTGACCCTACACCTAACAATAACGATGGTTCACAACCACCAGCCAGAGTTACTACCACCATCACACCCCCCGGCGCAGATGTCGTAACCACCAAAACAGGCCCAGCTACCATAGCTCCCGGTGGAACTATTACTTACACTATTACCACTACAAACAATGGCCCTAACCCAGCGACTAATGTAATTATTCGGGATAATATCCCCTCTGGAACCACATTTAGCAGTGCTTCTGATGGTGGCACTTTTGCCAATGGTGTTGTTAGCTTCCCAGCAATTCCCAGCTTGGCATCGGGAAGTAGCATCACCCGTACTGTTACTATAGTTGCGCCAAACAGTGGTGGGCCTTTAGTCAATCGTGCTTCTAATATTTCTGATACTCCTGACCCAAATCCTAATAATAATGATGGTTCTCAACCTCCAGCCCAAGTAACTACTACCATCACCCAAGCACCCACCAGTGCTGATGTTGTTACTACCAAAACTGGGCCAAGTACAGTAGCACCCAACGGCAGCATTACTTACACCATCACTACGACTAACAATGGCCCTAACCCAGCAATTAACGTAATTATTAGCGATAACATCCCCCCAGAAACTACATTCAGCAGTGCTTCCAATGGAGGAACTTTTGCCAATGGCGTTGTTACCTTCCCAGTGATTCCCAGCTTGGCATCAGGAAGTAGTGTGACACGCACTATTACTGTAACTGCACCTGCTAGCGGTGGGCCTTTGGTGAACCGGGCTTCTAATACTTCGGATACTCCTGACCCGAATCCTACGAATAATAATGGTTCGCAACCACCTGCTCAGGTGACAACTACTATTACTCAGGCATCTGGTAACGCTGATTTAGTGACGATTAAATCCGGGCCAAGTACTGTCGCACCAAATGGCAGCATTACTTACACCATCACTACGACTAATAATGGCCCTTCAGCAGCTACCAATGTAATTATTCAGGATAATATTCCACCAGAAACTACTTTCAGCAGTGCTTCTGATGGAGGAACTTTTGCTAATGGGGTGGTGAGTTTCCCGCCGATTCCTAGTCTGGCACCAAATAGTAGCGTGACTCGGACTGTCGTGGTGACGGCACCTGCTAGCGGTGGGCCTTTAGTGAACCGGGCTTCTAATACTTCGGATACTCCTGACCCGAATCCTACGAATAATAATGGTTCGCAACCTCCTGCTCAGGTGACAACTACTATTACTACTACTAATAGTGCGGATGTGGTGACTACGAAGACTGGGCCAAGTGTTGTTGCACCGAACGGGATTATTACTTACACGATTACTACTAGTAATAATGGCCCGGTTGCTGCTACTAATGTGGTGATTCAGGATGCAATACCACCAGAAACTACTTTCAGTAGTGCTTCTGATGGAGGAGTTTTTGCTAATGGGGTGGTGAGTTTCCCGCCGATTCCTAGTCTGGCAGCAAATAGTAGTGTGACTCGGACTGTTGTGGTGACGGCACCTGCTGGGGGTGGGCCTTTGGTGAACCGGGCTTCTAATACTTCGGATACTCCTGACCCGAATCCGGCGAATAATAATGGTTCGCAACCTCCTGCACAAGTAATTACGACTATTACGGCTACTACTGCTAATGCTGATGTGGTGACGACTAAGACTGGGCCGAGTGCGGTTTTACCTGGGGGGAGAATTACTTATACTATCACTACTACTAATAATGGTCCTCAGCCTGCTAGTAATGTAGTTATTCGTGATACTTTACCTGCGGGGGCTACTTTTAATAATGCTTCGGATGGGGGTACTTTTGCTGATGGTGTGGTGAGTTTCCCGCCGATTCCTAGTTTGGCACCGGGAAGTAGTGTAACTCGAACTGTAAATATTACGGCACCTGCTAGTGGTGGGCCTTTGGTGAATCGGGCTTCTAATACTTCGGATACTCCTGACCCGAATCCGGGGAATAATAATGGTTCGCAACCTCCTGCACAGGTAATTACTACTATTAGTAACGATCCAACGCAGGTTGCTGATGTTGTTACTATTAAGAGTGGTCCGGCGACGGTGAATCCTGGTGGTGTGATTACTTACACTATTACTACTCGGAATAATGGTCCGGCAGCTGCTACTAATGTGATTATTCGGGACATTATTCCGCCAGAAACTACTTTTACTAGTGCTTCGGATGGGGGTAGTTTTGCTAGTGGGATTGTGAGTTTTCCGCCGATTCCGAGTTTGGCGGCGGGGAGTGCTGTGACGCGGACTGTGACGGTGCAAGCGCCGAATAATGCTGGTTCTGTGGTGAATCGGGCTTCTAATACTTCGGATACTCCTGACCCGATACCGGAAAATAATGATGGGACGCAACCGCCAGCTAGGGTGGTGACGACGATTGCTACTCCTGCTACTGCTGATGTGGTGCTGAGTAAGACTGGCCCAGCTACGGTGAATCCTGGGGGTACGATTACTTACACTGTTACTGTGGTTAATAATGGACCTAATCCTGCGACTAATGTGATTGTTCGCAGTAATTTGCCACCTGGGTTGATTTTTAATAATGCTTCTAATGGGGGTACTTTTGCTGATGGTGTGGTGACTTTCCCGGCTATTCCTAGTTTGGCACCTGGGGCTAGTGTAACTCTGACGGTGACGGCTACGGCTCCGAATAGTGGTGGGCCTTTTGTGAATGTGGTTTCTAGTACTGCTGATACTTTTGATCCGAATCCTAGTAACAATGATGGTTCGCAGCCAGAAAATCACCAGGTTACTACAACTTTAACTCCAGCGATCGCAGATGTTCAAGTAACTCAAACCGGCCCTGCTGCTCCGGTAAATGTGGGTAGTAATATTACGTTTACGGCTCAAGTTACTAATATTAGTTCTAATACTGCTAATCAAGTAGTTTTTACTAATCCTTTACCTGCTGGGGTGACTTTTGTTTCGGTGACACCTTCTCAGGGAACTTGCACTTTTGCTAATAATACTATTACCTGTGATTTGGGTGATTTAGTTCCGGGTCAAAATGTTAGTATTCCGATCGTAGTTACTGCCACAACACCGGGAATAATTAATAATCCTGTGTCTATTAGTCTGGCTAATGATAGCAACCCGAATAATAATAACGCGATCGCACCCGCTGAGGTAATTGTGCCGCAAACTGATTTGGCAGTAAAAATATCTGCGCCGACTGAACCTCAACCTGTAGGAAATAATCTTACTTTCGATATTGGGGTAACTAATACAGGTACAGTTCCAGCAACCTCTGTGGTTTTAACTAGCCCATTGCCAGCAAATTCTACTTTTGTTTCGGCAACTCCTTCTCAAGGTATTTGCGAACTTTCTGGGAATAATGTTGTTTGTAATTTGGGTACTATTAATCCTGGTCAAACGGTGGCTGTTCCTGTAGTGGTAACTCCCACTGCACCTGGGACAATTTCTAGTTCCGTAACTGTTACTTCACCTAATGATTCTCAGCCAGCAAATAACCAATTAGCAACTACTGTACAGATTGTTCCCAGAGAACCGCGGATAAGATTGGTAAAACGAATTACTTCTGTGATTAGGTCTGGTAATATTGCACAGTTTTCTAATTTGGTTGATGACCCAACCGATCAAAATGATAATGCCCCGGGTTGGTCACAGTTCCGCCCTGTGGGTTTGGTGACGGTTCCCGAAACTGAACCTTTGCGGAGTGGCGATACTGTAGAATATACGATCTACTTTTTATCTGATGGTACGGTTGCGGCAGATAATGTGAGTATTTGTGATGCGATTCCCGCAAATACGGCTTTTGTTGCTGATGGTTTTGGTTCCGGTACTGGTATGCAGCTGAATTTAGCTGGGGCAGTTTCGGTCTTGACAAATGTGCAAGATGGTGATTTAGGAAGATTTTTCTCACCGTTAGCACCTTTGCCTTCGGGTAATCCCTGCACTGACCAAACTAATCCAAATGGTTCGGTATTGTTTAACTTTAATCAAATTCCAAATACGACAGGTAGTAATTTCGGCTTTGTGCGGTTCCGGGTGAGGATTGATTAGGGACTAGGGACAAGGAGAAAGCAGACAATCCCTAATCCCCAGTCCCTAATCGCCCGTTTTATGTTACCCTAACTGCGATGAGGAGTGTCTAAGGTATTGGTGATGAAGAAGTTGCGTGTTGGGTTGTTGTTTGGTGGGCGTTCTGGGGAACATGAGGTTTCGATCGTCTCTGCTAGTGCGATCGCCAAAGCTATACTGACAAATGGAAACGCTCAAAAGTACGAACTGCTGCCTTTTTACATCCAAAAAGATGGGATTTGGCAAGGTGTAGAGGTTTCCCAACAGGTTTTAGATTCAAAACAGCCGCTACAAACATCTGCTGATTCTGATAGTTTGAAAGCAAATCTTTGGCAGTTTCCACCTCAAGTTACTGAGGTTGATATTTGGTTTCCTATTCTTCATGGCCCAAATGGGGAAGATGGAACGCTGCAAGGTTTGTTGAGTTTGATGCAAGTTCCTTTTGTGGGAACTGGGGTCTTAGGTTCAGCGGTGGGAATGGATAAAATTGCTATGAAAATGGCTTTTTCCCAGGCGGGTTTGCCACAGGTAAAATATATGGCAATTAGTCGTTCTCAAGTTTGGTCTAATCCTTGTGTTTTTCCCAAATTAGGGGATGAGATTGAAGCTAATTTAGGTTATCCTTGCTTTGTGAAACCTGCAAACTTGGGGTCTTCGGTGGGGATTTCCAAAGTGCGATCGCGCCAGGAATTAGAAGTAGCATTAGATAATGCCGCCAGTTACGACCGTCGCATCATTGTCGAAGCTGGAGTGAAAGCACGAGAAGTTGAATGTGCGGTTTTAGGTAATGATTATCCTCAAGCTTCAGTAGTGGGAGAAATTACTTACAATAGTGATTTTTACGATTACGAAACTAAATATACAGAAGGCAAAGCAGACTTATTTATTCCCGCTAAGTTATCTCCAGAAATTACTGCTAAAGTACAAGAAATGGCAATTCAAGCTTTTCAAGCTGTGGATGCCGCTGGTTTAGCGAGAGTAGATTTCTTCTATGTGGAAGCAACGGGCGAAGTATTGATTAACGAAATTAATACATTACCTGGTTTTACTTCTACTAGTATGTATCCTCAACTTTGGGCGGCTAGCGGTGTTCCTTTTGCAGAATTGGTTGACCGCTTAATCCAAGCAGCTTTAGAGAGATTTCAAAAATAGGTAAGCTGGGAAATCAGTGATAAATTTTTAACAGTGATTCCAACAAATCTATGTAATATTACTGAATTACCCAAGGAAACAAAACGGCATTTACTGTTGCCGAGATTTAGTTCGGAGCATACAATTTTGTTTTGAGTAGGTGCAACTATCAAAAAGTGGCATGGCAAAAAACCGACTGGCACAGCAGCGTTCACCTGAATTACCGCAATTTCCCGCACTGAATCAGCAAGCGAGAAGACCAGTAGCGCCGATTCAGAAGTCACCGCGATTGCAAAAAGTTCCTCAGAAACAAACGCTAAACGAACGACGCAGAAGAGTTAATCCAGCATTGCATCAACCACTTCCCTGGAATCAATTGTTGGTGCAATTACTTCTAAAGCGTCCGTTATTGCTACTGTTGACTTTTTCTGGTGGAATACTGATAGTAGCCGGGATAGCAGCAATTGGTTTGACTCGCCCGGAACAAGGATATGAGTTAAAATTCCCAACTAATCCTCTGATAACTGCTATCAGTCCAACAACTGAAAGTGCTACGGAGACTCCTGAAAGTTTACCTAATCCTACACCTACGACAGAAAATGTACCTGTAACAACGGTAACTCAGCAAACTGAACAAAATGCGCTGTTAGGATTGTATTTGGCGATTGGTGCTGGTTGTGCAGTAGGTGCTTGGTTGTTGTACAGAAGAAGGTTAAAATTAGCTGCGAAAATGCAACGACAGCTGTTGCCAAAAATACTGCCTGGTTCAAGTTCGGAAAAAAACCCGGAAAAAGAACCAAAAAAACAAAAGAATGGTAAACCTCTCAAAAGAATCGCACCTGGTTCAAGAAAGCCTTTAGTCGCTAATCCAGGGAAAATTCCGGTGGCAGATTCAATTGTCAGATGGCCTAATGGACAAAATTTACCTCGTAATAGTCAGAAAGTATTGACCGATACGACAGCGAAGCGACGGAAACAGTCTATCATGAGCGATCGCTAACCGGACAGAGATGGGGAGGCGGGGAGAAATTTACTTTTCTGCTTTCTGCCTTCAAAAAACTTTCGCTTAATTTCAGATTTTTTTCCTGACCGCTATTTCTAGTTAGGGTAGTAAGGGATGGTAGATGCACCCTGATAAGACTAACATCCCTCGGCTGGTTGGGTCGGGGGTTTTTTGTTTCTGGCTGAATGACGTAGGCAAAAAGGGTACCAACCTAACCGGGATAAATCTGTTACCTGTTCCCTGTTTCCCCAAACTCAGCTAAAATTTTGGTAACAAATTCCGGCTTGTTTCATTCGTTGCATTGCTTCGGATAGTCTTGCGTCGGAAACTGTTAAGGCGATGCGGAAAAAGCCTTCACCTGCGTCTCCGTAACCGTTACCTGGGGGGACAACAATCGCACATTTTTCCAACAACAAAGTTACAAATTCAGCCGAAGTATAACCTTTAGGTACGGGAACCCAGATATAAAGAGTTCCTAATGGTGCTTCAATTTTCCAACCCAAAGATCTTAAGCCTTCAATTACAATATCTCGGCGTTTTTGATAAACAGAGATTAATTGTTGAAGTTCGGTTTGAGTAGTTGAATAAGCGGCGATTGCTGCCCGTTGAATTGCCTTAAATATACCAGAATCTATATTAGTTTTAACTTGGCTCAGTCCTTTAATTCCCCAGGCATTTCCGACGACAAAACCAATTCGCCAGCCAGCCATATTATAAGATTTAGATAAACTATGAAATTCGATCGCTATTTCTTTTGCACCCGGAATTTGCAAAACGCTAGGTGGCTGATAACCTTCATAAGCTATTTCCGAGTAAGCATGATCGTGACACAATAAAATGTCATATTTTTGACAAAATTCCACTAACTCAGCAAAAAACTCTAAACTGGCGATCGCACCAGTAGGATTATTCGGATAATTTACCCATAACAATTTAGCCTTACTAGCTACTGCTTCGGGAATTGCTTGTAAATCTGGCAAAAATCCTCGTTCGGGAAGCAATGGCATATAGTAAGGTTCCCCACCAGCAAAAAATGTTGAAGTTCGATACACTGGATACCCTGGATTAGGAAGCAGCGTATAATCTCCTGGTTCAACAAAAGCCAAAAAAGTATTGTGAATCGCTTCTTTTGAACCAATAGAAGGAATTACTTCGATTTCTGGGTTTAATCCAGCCACTCCAAACCTTCGCTGCATCCAATCTACCACTGCTTGACGGTATTCTTTTGTGCCTCGGTAAGGCGGATAATTGTGAGTAGAAGGATCGTCGATCGCCTCGTGCATTGCTTTTACAATATGCACTGGTGTCGGTTTATCGGGATCGCCAATTGCCAGATTGATAATGTCCACACCCTGACTAACTAGTGCATCCCGCTTGCGATCGAGTTCCGCAAACAGATAAGGAGGAATTTTTTCTAAACGTTGAGCAAACTGCATGGCGATTTATATTGTGATGTAGAAAGCCATTTAACCAAAAATAATGGGATACAAGCCCCGTCCTTCTAGGACGGCTTTCTCTTACCGATTTTTCAATTCCATGTTATCATATATACTTTGCCATTCAAGCCGATCCCAGAGAGCGGAGCAAGCCTTTAATTCCCAGTCAGAAAGCAGTAGGAATAGATTTAGGAATTAAATATTTCTTGGCAGATAGTCAAGGAAACATTGAAGCTAATCCCCAGTTTTATCGAAAAGGAGAGAAAAGTTTAAACCGCTTGAATCGGCAAAAATCTAAGAAGTTCAAGAAAGGGAAACCCCAATCAAAGAACTATCAGAAAGCGAGAAATCGATCGGCTCGGAAGCATTTAAAAGTAAGTAGGCAACGAGAAGAGTTTGCCAAGAGAGTGGCACTCCGTTTAGTCCAATCTAACGATTTGGTAGCTTATGAAGATTTAAATGTCAAAGGGTTAGTGAGAAATCGGTATCTAGCGAAATCAATCAGTGATGCAGGATGGTATTTATTTCGCCTTTGGTTGGAATATTTTGGCTATAAGTATGGGAAGGTAACTGTTGCAGTTCCGCCTTATAATACGAGTCAAAAATGTGCCAATTGTGGAGAGAAAGTGCAGAAGTCTTTATCAACTAGAACTCATGTTTGTTCGCATTGTGGGTTTATAGAAGACAGAGATATCAACGCCGCAATTAATATCCTGAAATTAGCACTAAGTACGTAGGGCATACTGGATCTAAAGCTTGGGGAGATTTGCCCTCTAGCCTAGTTGGAGCCATCCTGCTAGGTTATGGTGAGTCTGTGAACCAAGAATCCTCGCACTTTTAGGGCGAGGAGTGTCAAAGTTTACCTAAACTTATTCAAGTCTCACTATTTAACTAGAAGCAGTTGCTCCTAGAGAGTCTGCTTCCTGCTTCATCCCAGGGTCTCTCAGCCTCCAAAATCAGGAAAGCACCTAGATTTGGTCAATTCAGCAGGTAGGGACTAACTGAATTCGACCAGCATCCATTTCATCCATCAATAATTCCAAGGCTTCGTAGTCAACATCAGATATATATCCCAGCCTGGTTAATTCATAGTTAATTTCATTTTCGATATCTGGAGTCAGACGACGAATAGAAATCGCTTTTTCTACAAGTCCACGAATCGCATTTTTAGCTTCCACGGTTACTGACCAGAACTCCTTTATAAAATGATTTTCTAATGAATATTTGTCATTGCGGGTGATCGAAACCTTTTGCTTTTAGTGATCTAACTCACAGGCATCTTCAGAAAACCTGTGTTTGACTCGAAATAAGCAATAAAATCTACTCACAGAGAATCTCAATTAACATCAGACCCTCTGTTTTCTAGTTTTTCGCATCTACGGAATCACTCTTTTGACTGATGTAATCAAAAGAAAGCTTAAAGATAGTGTGAGCAAGAAAGTTTTTTTTGTCTCTCAATTTATCTTTACTTGGTTATTAAGTAATAAAACAGACCCCTTATTCACTTACTTCTTCTCTTAACCGGAAAGATCGGAGATACTTTCCGTATCTTTACATACTTTACCACTTTATTAACTTATTAAAATCTTTAAAAAGGTTGTACTGTAGGTAAAGTTTCTGTAAAAATACGGAGCTTGCCTAGTCAATATCCCGATCCAGGCTATAACCTCTAAATAAATGGAATGGCACGTAATTTTTGTCACAACAGGACTGAATCATGCAAACTTTAGCTGTAACTTCGCCAATCACCGTTGTTCAACCCCAAGGACACCTTAATGCTGCTAATGCTACCGAGTTTCGCAGCCAACTAACAGCAGCAGTCGCTGCTAATCATAACGCTGTTGTATTAGTTGATATGGAACGGCTAGATTCTATGGATAGTGCTGGACTAATGGCTTTGGTTTCTGCTTTCAACTTAGCGCAGCGCCAGAACCAGAGATTTAGCCTTTGCTCTCTTTCTCCATCAATTCGGATTATTTTTGAATTGACACAGTTAAATAGAGTATTCGAGATATTTGAAAGTAAAAGTGCTTTTGAAGCTACATTGCAGTAACTTTTCCAAGCAATCATGATTCTAAGGGATTTTAATTAGTTGGGTTCACTTTCAAAGATACTTCAGAACGTTACCTGCCCCAGCAAGGTTTGGTAAAAAGCGATACAAAAACTTTAACAGAATCTTATCTAAGTTTTTGGTATTTGACAGAGTGCTAATCGAAACTTCATATTGCCCAATCTGCTTGTTGTTCTTGGAATAAGCAGAATTGTGGCGTAATCTAGTTTGGCATGGAATTAGGCGATCGGCAAAATTCACTTAATCGGCACAATATTACTTTAAAACTAAGGTTTCTACCATTAGTAAACTACTTGTTAAGGGAGTCCTCTTGCTATATTTAACTATAGACTCTGAGAGCCAACTTCAAACAAGGATAATAGCTGTGGCAGTAGCAGTAGAAAAGTTACTTACACCAGAAATTTTTAAGCCTGCGCGTTATTTAGGTAATGAGTTAGGCGCAGTGCATAAGCCTTGGGAGAAGGCAAAAGTGCGCTGGGTGTTGACTTATCCAGAAGTTTACGAAGTAGGAGCGTCTAATTTAGGGCATATTATTCTATACAACATTTTGAATCAACAGCCCCGTCAATTATGCGATCGCGCCTACTTACCTGGAACTGACTTAGCGACTAAACTACGTGCAACTAAAACACCTTTATTTGCGGTCGAGTCGCGTCAACCAGTGAAAGAATTCGATATTTTGGGCTTTAGCCTCAGTTATGAACTGGGAGCCACAAATATCTTGGAAATGCTCGATTTAGCGGGAATTCCCTTAACTTGGCAACAACGAGGCGAAAATGATGATTTTCAATACCCTTTGATTTTTGCTGGGGGACAAACAGCAACTTCTAACCCGGAACCTTACGCGGAGTTTTTGGACTTTGTGGCTTTGGGTGATGGGGAAGAACTGTTACCGGAAATTGGTTTAGTAATTGAAGAGGGGAAAGCTCAAGGGTTAAGTCGCAAAGAATTATTGTTAGATTTAGCCCAAGTTCCGGGAGTTTATGTGCCGCAATTTTATGATATGGCAGCGGATGGTTCAGTTCATCCGAATCGCCCGGACGTTCCCAAAAGAATTTTACGTCGGGTGGCGACTCCAATTCCGGCTTATTCGATCGGCTTAGTTCCTTTTGTCGAAACTGTACACGATCGCCTGACAATAGAAATTCGCCGCGGCTGCACTAGAGGATGTCGCTTCTGTCAACCGGGAATGTTAACTCGTCCAGCCAGAGATGTAGCACCAGAACAGGTGATCGAAGCTATTTCTGACGGAATGCGGGCGACTGGTTACAATGAATTTTCTTTGTTATCTCTTTCCTGTTCCGATTATTTGGCTTTACCCGCGGTTGGCGTGGAAGTGAGAAACCGCTTAAAAGATGAAAATGTTTCTCTTTCTCTTCCTAGTCAAAGGGTCGATCGCTTTGATGAAAATATTGCCAACATTATCGGCGGAACTAGACAAAGTGGACTTACCTTTGCGCCAGAAGCAGGTACGCAGCGAATGCGGGACATCATTAATAAAGGTTTGACCAACGAAGAATTACTCCGGGGAATCAAAACTGCTCGCGAACAAGGTTGGGATAAAATAAAGTTATACTTCATGATTGGTTTGCCTGGGGAAACCGATGCAGATGTTTTAGGAATTGCCGAAACTGTTCATTGGTTACAGCAAGAATGCCGGATTAAAGGTAAAAGGCAAATTAATTTCACTTTAACGATTTCTAACTTTACGCCCAAACCGCACACGCCTTTTCAATGGCATTCGGTTTCTACGGCAGAGTTTAAACGAAAACAGGAACTCTTGCGAGCCGAGTTTCGCCGGATGAAAGGAGTAAAGGCTAACTTTACGGACGTGCGAATTTCGGCAATGGAAGACTTTTTGGGGAGAGGCGATCGTCGTTTGTCCGCAGTACTCCGTCATGCTTGGGAACTGGGCGCAGGAATGGATTCCTGGTTTGACAGTTTAGAAAAAGCATACAATGCTTGGGGAGAAGCGATTGCCCAATCCGATCTAACCTGGAAGTATCGTCTGGTAGAACAAGGCGAATGGAACTTAGCAAACGGACAAACAGAGGTAGGGGCGGGTTTAGCAGATAATCTGTCTGTCCCGCAGACAAGTTCCGGGCAAAACCCGCCCCAACTGTTGGATCGATCGCTTCCTTGGGATCATATTGATACCGGAATCGATAAAAATTGGTTAAAGGCTGATTTGGCAAAAGCTTTAGCAGCAGCGACTGTTCCAGATTGCTCTTTTGATGGTTGTTCCCATTGTGGAGTGTGTGGAACTGATTTTGGGCATAACATAGTAGTAGCACCTCCAGCAATTCCGCAATTTGTGGGGGAGTTTGTTCCTAACCAACACAAAGCCCAAAGGTTGCGAGTTTGGTTTGGTAAACTTGGCGATATGGCTTTAGTGAGTCATTTAGATTTAGCCCGGTTGTTTGATCGAGCTATTAGGCGTGCAGACATACCAGTTACTTTTACTGGTGGTTTTCACCCTAGTCCACGGATTTCGATCGCCAACGCTTTATCGCTGGGAAGCACTAGCGAAGGTGAAATCGTCGATTTCGAGTTAACTGAGGTAATGGAAATAGACAGTTTCCGAACTCAGTTAATCGCTCAAATCCCAGAAAATATTCCGATTTATCGCGTTGAGGAGGTGGATTTGAAAACGCCAGCCGCTACCCAACTGTTAGAAAAAGCAGAGTATTTATTAACAGTAGGAGCGAGTTTAGCAGATAACCTGAGTTTCCCACAGACAAGTTCCAAACAAAACCCGCCCCTGCCAGAAATTTTACCTGTACAGTGGGACGAGTGGATAGCAGCGGTGTTAAAGAGCGATCGAATTTTGTGGGAGCAGACTACTAAATCAGGGAAAAAGGTAGAGGTAAATCTGCGCGATCGCTTGTTAGAATTAGAACTTGCCTTCCCCGAAACTGAAAATCAGCAACAGGCAAAGATCCGTTATCTAGGTTACAGCCGCAATGATGGGAACTTGTTGCGCCCCGAACACATCGTTTATATGCTAGAACAAGTAACTCAGCAGGAGTTTCAACTACTTCACGCTCACCGGACTCAGCTAATCCTACAACCAGCATAATGGGACAGAATTTCGGAAATCAATAATTTTTGCTTATCAAAAAGCAGCAAAAATTATCCCTGCCCGGTTAATGGATGAAATTACCTAGTTTAGATGTGATAAGATGCGATTTAGAGTTAAGCAAAAATAAGAAGCTTTCATGTTTCTTCGTAACTATTAGTTTGTAATTTTTGTGATTAACTCTAAAGCGAAATTCACCGAGTTTTGTCTGCCAATGGAGCAAGACAAAATCACATTTAATGTTAGGGGTTCCAGTTTTGCCCCCTATTAACAAAAGTAAAAGGTAAAAAGTAAAAAGTAAAAGGTAAAAAGTAAATTCTTTCTTTTGACTTTTAGCTTTTAACTTTTGACTTGATGTTTACTAAGGTAAAAAGCAGGTTAAAATAGGGGAATTTAACATAATCAACCCGCAATCAGACCAAAAATTTTGGTTAGATATGCTTTTAATTAATTTGCGTCAAGCACCATGCTGAGAAAAAACCTAGATTGTGCCACAATGCTTTCTAAAATAAGCTCTATCTATGCCAATCAATGGAATGTTCAAAGGGGGTTGTTGTACTCCCTTCAGAGATAGAGTACAGTGAAAAGAAAAATCGATTTTGGTAGACCAATTGACAAAGTTCCAATCGCTTGCACGATCGTTGCTAATGCACAAGTTAAGCGATCGATCGACAAATTAATTGCCGCAAGGAAATTGAGTGAAATATTCCGTCATTTCTGAGTCATTAACAACCAAAATATTTTCTGAAAATTGATGTAATTGTTCATCAGTATATTCAGAAAGATGGGGATTATTAATACAGGCAAGATTGCTAACATCTATCAGGCAAGATGCCCTTATCTACTTGCTGCAAAAAGCAGATTTTTCAAGAGCCATTAGAACCAAAAAAAGCCAAATAATGATTTTGATTTCGATTTGAGATTGCAGATTTTTTAATAAAGTCTGAAATCTGAAATCTAAGATCTAAAATCTAAAATCTAAAGAGGTATTTGAATGCCAAAACAAATCATCATAGCAGAACAACATCGCATTGCTGCCGTATTTTCCGAAGATCAAATTCAAGAATTAGTCGTTGCCACCGGAAATCACCAAGTAGGAGACATTTACCTTGGTGTAGTTGAAAATGTATTACCGGGTATTGATGCCGCCTTTGTAAATATTGGAGATCCAGAACGCAACGGATTTATTCACGTTTCCGACTTAGGCCCATTAAGATTAAAACGGACAGCAGGCGCAATTACAGAACTATTAGCACCACAACAAAAAGTCTTAGTTCAAGTAATGAAAGAGCCGACGGGAAATAAAGGCCCTCGACTCACTGGTAATATTACTTTGCCCGGTCGTTATTTAGTATTAATGCCCTTTGGCAGAGGCGTAAATTTATCAAGGCGAATTAAAAGCGAAAGCGAGCGCAATCGCCTCAGAGCTTTAGCGATTTTATTAAAGCCACCAGGAATGGGTTTACTGGTGCGAACCGAAGCAGAAAATAAGCCAGAAGAAGCGATTATTGAAGACTTAGAATCGCTGCAAAAACAATGGGAAGCGATTCAACAAGAAGTAATTTCTAGTCGGGCTCCAGCATTATTAAATCGGGATGATGACTTCGTGCAGCGTGTTTTACGCGATATGTATAGCGAAGATGTGAATCGAATTGTAGTAGATTCACATACTGGAGTTAAGCGAGTTAAGCAACATTTAATCAACTGGAGTGCAGGTAAGACACCACAAGGGGTGTTAATCGATCATCATCGCGATCGCTTACCCATCTTAGACTACTTCCGCGTCAACGCCGCCATCCGAGAAGCCCTCAAACCCAGAGTAGACTTACCTTCTGGTGGATATATCATCATCGAACCCACAGAAGCACTAACGGTAATCGACGTTAACTCTGGTTCCTTCACCCGTTCCGCCACCGCCAGAGAAACCGTACTTTGGACTAACTGCGAAGCCGCCACCGAAATCGCCCGCCAATTAAAACTACGGAATCTCGCCGGAGTAATCATTGTAGACTTTATCGACATGGACTCCAGACGCGACCAGCTACAAGTCCTAGAGCATTTTAACAAAGCCCTGAAAGCAGATAAAGCCAGACCCCAGATTGCTCAACTCTCTGAACTCGGCTTAGTGGAACTAACTCGCAAACGCCAAGGTCAAAATATTTACGAATTATTTGGTCGGCTTTGTCCCACTTGTGGTGGCTTAGGTCATGTCGTTCACTTACCAGGGGAAAATATCACCAGGGAACGGGAAATCTTTGACACAGAAGCGAGAAGATGGACAGAGACAAGTAGTGAAGAAATCGTCTCACCCCGTCACCGGGTTAACATCCCGTCTGCCACCGGAATTAGCGAATCATCGAGAGAACGCTTGCCAGAAAGAGAACCCGCACCATCATCATCATTTAGAGATTATCCGACTGTCGAACCAACTCGTGCACCGATTAAAGAAATTAAAAGTGTACCTATCTGGGAAGATAAAGGTTACACAGATGATTTTGACTCCAATGTTGATTACCCAGACGCAGATATGCTGAATCATCCCGACTTAAAAGATCGAGGTGGTTTGAATAATGCGCGTCGTCGTCGTCGTCGTCGCCTAATTAGCGAAAATGAACGATTAGAGGAAAATATGGGTAGAGGTAGTACTAGTTCCTCTACATCTTTTTCGGGAGCTAGTGAATCTGGTTGGGTAGCGGAGCCAGAAATGCCTACTCCTACATCTAAAAGTTTCCCAAATCAGGTTTCTAAAAATGCCTCACTGTTACAAAAAGGAATTCGTTTAGATAGCTCAGACCGTTACAATCGTCCGACGAAAGAAGTTGCTCCTTCGGAAGTAATTTCTGTGGAAATGACACCAGAGGAACAAGAAGTTTATGCCTTAATGGGTATATCTCCTTTGCTGTTATTAGATCGAGAGGTGAAAAATCCCAAAACTGCGACGGTTTCTATTAAGTTACCTGGAAAATCAGATTCAACAACATCTAGCGATGAAGCACTGCGTTATAGGTCAGATAGTTACAGAAGAAATGATGTAACAGATGACGAAGAAACAGGTGATGATGAGCCAGAAAATTATCAGATGGAGTTGGATTTTTCGGAGGATTCTGCGCCAGAAGAAGAACGGACAATTGAGCCTCCTGTATTGCGTAGGGAATCACCGGAAATTCCTACTCCTGAAAGCAGTGAGTCGGAAAGTGAGTCGATCGATCCCAGCGATCCCAGCGATTCCAGCGATTCCAGCGATTCCAGCGTGCGTCGTCGCCGTCGCCGTCGTTCTTCTGCTCTAGAAAATGATGGAGGAAGTTAATAATTTAATTTGTTATTAGTCATTGGTCATTGGTCATTAGTAAAAGTTTTTGTAAGTCATAAATCACTTAAGATTAATGGCTAATGGCTAATAACAAGTCATCACACTATGAAGGAATTAAAAACTTTAGTTGCCGGAGTTGATGAGGTAGGAAGAGGCTGTTTGTTTGGCCCAGTGGTAGCGGCAGCAGTAATCTTACCTGATGAGGTGCTAAGTGAATTAAAGATTGCCGGAATTAAAGATAGCAAAAAGCTAACCAATGTGGGCAGAAAAAAATTTGATTTAATCATTCGTCAAGTCGCTTTAGATTATCAAATTGGTTACTGTTCTGCTGCGGAAATTGACCAGATAAATATTTTTCAGGCTTCTTTGTTGGCAATGAAACGGGCGGTAACTAAACTGAAGTTACGTCCTAGTCTTTGTCTGGTGGATGGTAAATGGCCTATTCCTAATTTGGAAATACCACAACAATCAATTATTAAGGGTGATGAGCAGGTTTTAGCGATCGCAGCTGCCAGCATCTTAGCTAAAGTATGGCGCGATGAACTAATCCTCCGTTTAGCTAAAAAATATCCAGAATACGGTTTAGAAACCAACAAAGGCTATGGTACAGCCCGTCATCTTTTAGCTTTAAAAGAACATGGCCCCTCACGTCACCATCGCCGTTCTTTTCGCCCCTGTGCGGAAAAGTTGTGAGTTTTGAGTTAGGGAGATGGAAAGAAAAGTTTTGCGTTTTCCTCTTCCCTATCCCTGAAGCTTCCCTGCCTTCTAATTTGCTGGCAAAACTCTCACTTCACCAGAGATGTTGGCGGCGTTACCAGTTTTCGCCCAGGCAGCGTAATCTAATAGAAGTTGTTGCATTAAGCGATGTTTGATTGTTAGTAGTACGCTTTTAAGTAGACCGTTACCAGTGGTTTCGAGGATTGGTTTGGGAGTTAACCAAAAAGGTGGTGGTAATTCTACTTGGACTTGTAAATCTGCTCTACCTTTGAGATAGGTAATGCCGTTAATGTGGTGGGGAGAAAGTCGCCCTTTCAAATTTAAGGCAAAGCGTTGGTTAATGTATTCCACACCGCGAATTTGAGAAGCCACAGATTCCAGATGAACAGTGCCTTCACTGTCTGCCCATACCCGCATATCTACTGTGGGTTGAATCGTCAGGGTCATAAATGCCAGCGGGCGCATCTTTAGCCGAAAAATTTCATCGCTTAGCTGTTCAATCCGATTGGCATCAACTAAAGCCTGGACTAGGCGTTTTGGTTGACGTAAATAGTGTTGAATGGGTATTGGTTGCTGTGGAACAGCGATTTCAACTGATTGGGAGGCATCAAATCGGGTGTGCATGAGAGTTTGGTAACAGAAGTTTACGCTGTACTACTACTTACTTAATTGTACGTTACGGTTCTTAAAAATTACGTACAATCTCTTGTAACTTAAATTTGCATTTCAACAGTGAAATTTAGCTACTCATAGTAAACTGTTGTGCGACTATGTATGTTTATCATTACAAAAGTTTACGAAGGATTTCTCTCCAAAATGGCTTAAGCCTGCGGATGGAGTTCGATCGCGCAGCGTGCCGTAGGCATATTGCAATGCTGAGAAACGTTAAAAAACTGAGATTTACCGCTTTATGAGTCTATCAATTGCACACTTGGGGCCAAATGGAACTTACGCAGAAGCAGCTGCTTTGGCTTATTCTCAATGGTTAACTCAAGAAACGGGTCAACAATCACTTTTGTGTTCTTACCCTAGCATTGCCCAAACTCTTCAAGCTGTGGCGAATGGGGAGGCTTCTTTGGGGGTGGTGCCGATCGAAAATTCTCTGGAAGGTAGCGTCACAATGACAATGGATGCTTTGTGGCGATTGGATAATTTACAAGTTCAACAGGCGTTAATTTTACCTATTGCTCACGCTTTGCTATCTTGTGCAGAAGATTTAAGATTAATTCGGACGATTTATTCTCATCCGCAAGCTTTGGCTCAATGTCAAGGATGGATTGATAAGTTCTTACCTTTGGCGCAGTTAGTTCCGACTAATGCGACGACGGAAGCTTTAGGGCATTTAGAACAGGATACTACAGCGGGAGCGATCGCTTCTCAACGCGCCGCCGAACTTTACAATTTACCAATTCTTGCTTGTCCAATTAATGATTATCCAGACAATCATACGCGGTTTTTAGTAGTAAGTTTAAATCCTTCTTCTGGGGGTAGTCATACTTCTTTAGCTTTTAGCGTACCCGCAAATGTACCCGGAGCTTTAGCACAACCTTTGCAAATATTTGCTAGTCGTAGGATTAATCTGAGTCGGATTGAATCTCGTCCGACAAAGCGATCGCTTGGTGAATATTTATTTTTTATTGATATTGAAGCTAATGCTAACAATCCATCAATCCAATCTGCTTTAGCAGAATTAAAGCTGCATACGGAAACTTTAAAGATTTTTGGAAGTTACAATATTTTACCCATTCCCGCCAAAAATGAAGAGGGAAACCAAATCAATCCGGTAAATCAAGAAACTTTTGATTAATTAATTCAGTCTTTTTCTACATCGCAAAAAAGTTAGGACTCAAACAGAAAACTAATGATCGTAGCGGCCCAAGGTATTCCCTCATTACCAGATTTAACCCAAGCTAACCAAATTATGCAATTCGGAGGTGAAATCCTCCGGTTATTTTTAATTTTAGTTGGGTTAGTTGGGGTGTTAGGAGTGGCGATCGCACTTTTAAGTTTTTCCCTCTCTTATTTACGGCGAGACGCACCAGAACCGGGAATTTTTATTAATGAATGGGTAGTCCGTTACTCAGCGTTATTACGCGGTTTACAACACACAGCTTTAGTTTTAACTATCTTAATTGCCGGATTTTTTCTCTGTACGACTTTAGCTAATCGCTATCATTTTTGGGAACAAGCTAGAGTAACTAAAGTAGCAGCAAGTGTAGCCGGAGATCGATTAGAACAAATAGCCCCCCAAGTTCGCTACACGATTCAAGAACCATACAGCTACAATACCCAAGTAGGAAACAGACTTGTCAGAGTTCAAGAACAAAGAACTGTGAACCGTTTTCTAGCACTAACTGGTTCTCAAATTCAAGTTAATATTATGCAAGTTTCCGATCCGCAAAAGGACGATCGCCATATTTATTTAGCAGACTTTACCGCCGAATATCAGTTAGTAAATCGCCTCAAAGATACAGACCAATTTTTCTTGGAAGTACCACCACCTAACGGTTATTCTTTACTCCAAAACTTTAAAGTAGAACAAAACGGAACCAGATTACAACCAAATAATCCCGGTGAATATACATTTCCTTTCAGCTTAAAACCAAACACTGAAACTCGTTTTCGTGTCACCTACCAAGCCCAAGGCGGCCCACGTTGGGTTTATAATGCCAATGGACAATTACTTTCTAATTTTCGACTTTCTGTACTAGCAAACTTTCCCAATGCAGATTTTGCTAGCGGCGTTGTTCCTACCGAAGCAAAAGTAGAAGGACAAGGTACTCGTTTTACTTGGATTTTTGACGACAATGTTTCCGTTCTCAATCCCTTTGGCGTATTTACAGCTACAGGCACAATTCGCAATACAGGAATTCTTCCTCGCTTATTATTATTAGCCCCAGCAATCTTTCTCTGGTGGCTGTTATTATTATATTTTTCCATCCCAATGCAATTAAAAGATGTCGCACTAACTGGAGGAATTTTCTTTGCGACAATTTTGGCTTTAACTTATTTGAGTCGAATTATAAATCCCCAGCTAGCTTGGACGATGATTTCGCTGGTTCTATTAGTATTAACTTGGGGATTGGGAAGAAATTTGCTTACTTCTCTTGCGGCAATAATTTGTACTATTACAGGAGCAATTTTGCCAATTTTAGGATTATTAGTAACTTATAGTGGTTTAACCCTAAGTTTAGCAGGATTGCTTTCAGCGGTTTGGTTAGCTGTTCGTAACTGGTATGGTTTTTATCAGTTAAATAGTAGATCCTGATTTCAAGAAGTAATACTAAATCCGGGTTGATTACCTCCTTTTTATTTGAACCTTATTTGAACCGCGAAGACGCGAAGAGCGCGAAGAGAAGAGGAAGAAGATAAAGGGGGTAGCTAAGCCGGATTTGGTATAACGTCAAAAAAAATCACCTGATTTCTGATTAAATTGCGATCGCGCAGCGTACCGTAGGCATATCGCCCCTAAGCAACCCACAACCAAAGAAATCAGGTGTTTAGTTGAATAATTTTTCCCAACAACTAGTTAGTTTTTCAAAGTATCCTTCAGAACTGTTCTAGCAGCTAGATGATTGCGAGTAGAAGTGAGAATTTCTGCTTCCCGTTCTAACCGAGATACAGTATCCTGCATTTCTAACAACATCTGTTGTTCTGCTGGTACACCGTAGAGGTTACTAGCAACCCAATAAGACAACTCTCTGGGTAAAGAGGGAATATCATCGGGTAATTCAATATTTTGTTCTGTAAGTTTAGCGGAAAGGCGGACTACATCCCGCAGTAATTGTTCGACATTTGCTGCTAAAGAGTTTAATTCCCTCTGAGGTGGTTGATCTTCAATCCATTCCACCAAACCAACTCGGTAGGGCTTTTCGCGCACGTATTCCAAAACCCGGAAACGTTGTTGTCCTAGAGTAAGTATTTTCATTCGGTCATCTGGTAATCTTTGGAAGCGGACAATTTCCGCACAGCAACCAACTGATGCTGGTTTACCGGATGGTTCCATTAGTAGTACCCCAAAACGGCGATCGCTATCCAGAATCGTATTCATCATGATTCGGTAGCGAAACTCAAAAATATGCAGCGGTAGGGGTCTACCGGGAAACAAAACTACTTCTGGTAGTGGGAATAGAGGAAGCTCTCGAACCGCGATCGAGGATGACGGTGGCATAGTCACAGAGGGTAATGGCGTTTCTTTACTTACTTTAACTGATCCCGACCCCAAAACCGAAATAAATCAGCCTTTTAGAATCAATTCTAAAAGGCTTTCTCTAGTTTGATACGGTTCCAGTTTCTTGCGTGTTGCTAAAGGAATCGAGCCAATAGCTGTAGC
Organism: Floridaenema fluviatile BLCC-F154; assembly: GCF_041929135.1. Classification (NCBI taxonomy): domain Bacteria; kingdom Bacillati; phylum Cyanobacteriota; class Cyanophyceae; order Aerosakkonematales; family Aerosakkonemataceae; genus Floridanema; species Floridanema fluviatile. Next base: position 30,455 of record NZ_JBHFNS010000035.1, read on the forward strand.
TTGTGTCCGATTTCCACTGTCTACAATCGTCATTTTTAAGTTTTCTAAGTTCTGAATTAATTGTATGTTTTCAGTTAGACAGTTTTAGCAAGATAATGAAGGAACACAAAAGAATTCCACCAAATTGGGCATACTTTTCTGCCCCTTGAGTAGTTTAACAAAAGACTACTACTTCAGGATTTTGGAAACCACGCCTACACCGATCGTCCGACGACCTTCACGGATCGTAAAGCGCGTACCTTGCTCGATCGCGATCCGGCTAATCAACTCCACAGTCATTGTCACTTGGTCTCCCGGCATCACCATTTCTGCGGCGCTGTCTTGAGAAGTGAAGGCTACAAGAGTTCCAGTTACGTCAATTGTCCGCAAGTAGAACTGAGGACGGTAGCCACGGAAGAAAGGAGTGTGCCGACCACCTTCTTCTTTGGTGAGTAAATATACTTCAGCTTCAAATTCCGTGTGAGCAGTAATAGAACCAGGTTTAGCGATTACCATTCCCCGTTCAATATCTTCTTTATACAGACCCCGTACCAACAGATCCACTTCATCACCAGGCATACCTTCGTCCAAGCTCTTCCTGAACATTTCAATCCCGATAACAGTGATGTTGCGGGTATCTCTAAGTCCCAATATTTCAACTGTATCCATCGATCTGACCTTACCCCGTTCAATCCGACCTGTAGCCACAGTAGCCCGACCAGCAATCGAGAATACATCTTGCACAGCCATCAGGAACGGCTTGTCCACATCTTTTTCTGGAGCCGGAATGTAATCATCTACCGCATCCATCAGTTCGTAGATTTTATCTACCCACTCATTTTCACCCTTTTGAATTTTCGGATTCCCAGTCATTGCTTCCAGCGCCTTTAACCCAGAGCCGCGAATAATGGGAATATTGTCACCATCAAACTTGTATTCACTCAAAAGTTCGCGCAATACTAATTCCATGAATTCGAGGCTTTCCCGATCGTCTACCATGTCAACCTTGTTCAAGAAGATGACTAGCCGAGGGATACCGACCTTTTGTGCCAATTGGATCTGCTGCCGAGTTTCGGGCATTATCCCATCAGTTGCCGCCACTACGAGAATCGCACCATCCATTCGGACTGAACCAGCGATCATGTTTTTCACATAATCAGCCTGTTGCGGACAATCTATGTGGGCGTAGTGACGTTTTTCAGTTTCGTAATCAACGTGAGCAATGTTAATGGTGATCCCCCCTATCTTTTCTTCGAGTGCCGCATCGATATGAGCATAGCTCTTAGCTTCTGTCCTACCTAAAGCAGCTAAGGTCATAGTAATTGCTGCGGTTAAGGTAGTTTTGCCGTGGTCAAGGTGACCGATCGTACCGATGTTAACGTGGGGTTTATTCCTTTCAAACCTGGCGCGTGTCATGAATTTATATGTTCCTTTTTCTTATTTATGCGTTATTTATGCTCTTGGCGATGACAGCTTCAACTACATCGCCATAAAGTAATAATAAAATCTGATAAATATTGCGTAAAGCTTGTGGTATAAAACTTTAACTTTGCCAGAGGGACAAAAACTAACTTAATCGAGAATCGGATTCATCATGATTTGGCAGCGAAATTGAAAAATATGCAAAGGTAAAGGTCTACCAGTAAACAAAACTACTTCTGGCAGTGGGAAAAGAGCTTAACTTAGTAGTCAAATTCTTGCTCATTCCTTTTCAAACTTGTCTAGATTGGGGAGTTTTGTATAGCAGGAAGCTTTCAAAGCGCGATCGAGGATGACGATCGCATAGTCACAGAGGGTAATGGCGAATATTAATTACTTTAACTGATCCCGACCCCAAAACCGAAATAAATAAGCCCTTTAGAATCAATTCTAAAAGGCTATCTCAAGTTTTATCCGGTTACAGAACCAGGTGGAAAAATTCTTAGTTAGAGTTTGACTTCAATATCAACACCCGCAGGCAAATCAAGTTTCATCAAAGCATCAATAGTCTTAGAAGAAGGCTGATAGATATCAATGATCCGGCGGTGAGTCCGAGTTTCAAAATGTTCTCTAGAATCTTTATCTACGTGAGGAGAACGCAACACGCAATAAATTTTCTTGCGTGTTGGTAAAGGAATCGGGCCAATAGCTGTAGCTTGTGTTCGATTTGCAGTATCGACAATCTTTTCACAAGAAGTGTCAAGCAGACGACGGTCAAATGCTTTAAGACGAATGCGAATTTTTTGCTGCTGAATAGTTGCCATTTTTTAAGTTTTCTAGGTTCTAAGTACTTGTATTTTTTCCGGTTCCACACTGTTTATTTTTTATTGGTCTATCGGTCAAGATTACCGGAAATGCAGAAGTGTTAACCTTGCCAGCTTTTCTCTAAGCCACCGGATTTAATCATAACATCCTGCCTGGTCATTTTTAACAGGATGACAAAGGAGCAGAAAAGAATTATACCAAATTGGTAATACTTTTCTGCCCCTCAAGTAGTTTAAAAAAACACTACTTCACGATTTTGGAAACCACGCCTGCACCGATGGTCCGACCACCTTCACGGATCGCAAAGCGCATACCTTGTTCGATCGCGATCGGGCTAATCAACTCCACAGTCATTTTGATCCGGTCTCCCGGCATTACCATTTCTGAGGCAGCGCCATCATCTGCCGTAAAAGCTGTAATACTTCCAGTTACGTCAGTTGTCCGCACGTAGAACTGAGGACGGTAGCCAGGGAAGAAGGGAGTTTTCCGACCACCTTCTTTTTCGGTGAGTACATATACTTCACCTTCAAATTGAGTGTGAGGAGTAATAGAACCGGGCTTAGCGATTACCATTCCCCGTTCAATATCATCTTTCTTCAGACCCCGCAGCAACAGACCTACGTTGTCACCAGCCATACCTTCTTCCAAGGTTTTCTGGAACATTTCCACACCAGTCACAGTGGTGCTCTGGGTTTTTTTGATCCCAACCAACTCAACGGTTTCACCAATTCTCACCTTACCCCGTTCGATCCGACCTGTAGCCACAGTACCACGACCACTAATCGAGAATACATCTTCTACAGCCATCAAGAACGGCTTATCAATATCCCGTTCAGGAGTAGGAATGTAGGCATCTACCTCAGCCATGAGTTTATGAATACAATCTACCCACTCATCTTGACCGGGCTGAGTTTTGGGATCGGCGGTCATCTTTTCTAAAGCCAGTAGTGCTGAACCTGCAACGATGGGAATATCGTCGCCGGGGAAATCATAAGAACTGAGGAGTTCGCGAACTTCTAGTTCCACCAACTCTAACAATTCCTCGTCATCCACCATGTCTTTCTTATTCAAAAAAACCACGATGTTAGGTACACCTACCTGCTTCGCCAACAGAATATGTTCCCGGGTTTGAGGCATGGGGCCATCAGCTGCGGATACCACTAGGATGGCTCCATCCATTTGCGCCGCACCAGTGATCATATTTTTCACATAGTCAGCGTGTCCGGGGCAGTCTACGTGCGCGTAGTGACGAGTTGGGGTTTCGTACTCTACGTGAGCCGTATTAATGGTGATTCCCCGTGCTTTTTCTTCGGGAGCAGCATCAATATCAGCATAACCCTTAGCTTTTGCCGCACCTAAAGCAGCTAAGGTCATGGTAATAGCTGCTGTTAAGGTAGTTTTGCCGTGGTCAACGTGACCGATCGTACCGATGTTAACGTGGGGTTTATTCCTTTCAAACTTTGCGCGTGCCATGAATTTAGATGTTCCTTTTTCCTAGTTATGCGTTCCCTTTGCTCTTGGCGATGATAGCTTCAGCCACATTGCGCGGCACTTCGTCGTAGTGGCTAAATTCCATCGAGAATATGCCCCGACCTTGAGTTTTAGACCGGATATCCGTGGCATAGCCAAACATTTCTGCCAATGGCACCTTAGCGGTGACTTTAGCAAGTCCCTGTTCCGATCCCATCCCTTCGATTTGACCGCGACGGGAATTGAGGTCGCCCATTACATCTCCCAAAAAGTTTTCGGGAACTTCAACCTCAACTTTCATCATAGGCTCCAATAGCACTGGTGAAGCTTTTCCAACAGCTGCTTTTAGTGCCATTGAACCTGCAATTTTGAAAGCCATTTCATTCGAGTCTACATCGTGGTAAGACCCATCTACCAAAGTAGCTTTCACGTCAATCAGTGGATATCCAGCTAATACGCCAGATTCACAGGTTTCTTTGATCCCTTGTTCTGCTGGGCCAATGTACTCTTTGGGTACTACACCGCCCACAATCTTTGATACAAATTCAAAGCCGCTCCCCGGATCTCCTGGTTCTAAGTCGATGACGACGTGACCATACTGACCTTTACCACCACTTTGACGAATAAACTTACCTTCAACTCGGTTGACGGCTTTGCGAATGGTTTCTCGGTAAGCAACCTGGGGCGCACCCACATTTGCTTCTACCTTGAATTCCCTTAACATCCGGTCAACCAGAATTTCCAAGTGTAGTTCGCCCATTCCGGCGATTACAGTTTGGTTAGTTTCTGGGTCAATCCGCACTCGGAAGGTGGGATCTTCCTCTGACAAAGATTGCAGGGCTTTGGAGAGTTTCTCCATGTCCTGTTTGGTTTTTGGTTCCACCGCCACCGAGATTACAGGCTCGGGAATAAACAGAGATTCTAGTATTACTGGCGATCCTTCTTCACAGAGAGTATCGCCTGTGAAAGTATCTTTCAGTCCTAGAACTGCGCCCAAATCACCTGCCCGCATTTCATCTACTTCAATGCGTTCGTCTGCTTTGAGAATAATCAGGCGAGATACGCGTTCTTTCTTCCCTTTTGTGGAGTTATAGACGTAACTGCCTTTTTTCAGTATGCCTGAGTAGACGCGAATGAAGGTAAGACGACCGTAAGGGTCTGCCATGATTTTAAAGGCCAATGCGGACAATGGCTCTTCATCTGAGGCTCGTCTTTCGGTTTCGCTTCCATCTGGCAATTGCCCTTTAATCGCTGGAATATCCAGTGGCGAAGGCAAGTAATCCACTACTGCATCGAGTAATGGTTGAACTCCTTTGTTTTTAAAGGCGGAACCGCATAGCATGGGTACGATCGACCCATCAATAGTGCCTTTTCTCAGTCCTTGGCGAATTTCTTGTTCGCTTAATTCTTCCCCTTCCAGATACTTCTCAGTCAAAGCATCATCGGTTTCTGCTACTGCTTCTACCAATTTCAGACGAAACTCTTCTGCTTTATCTTTGAGATCTGCGGGAATCTCTTCTTCTGTAATTTCTTTACCTTGATCGTCTTTATACATCAAGGCTTTCATCTTCACTAGGTCAATAATTCCTTTGAAGTCGCTTTCACTACCAATAGGCAGTTGGATGGGAACTGCATTTGCTCTCATCCTTTCGCGAATTTGCTCGTAAACTCTGTAGAAGTTAGCCCCAGTCCGATCCATTTTGTTGACAAAGGCAAACCGCGGCACTTTATACCTGTCTGCCTGCCGCCATACGGTTTCAGATTGAGGCTGTACACCTCCCACCGAGCAGAATACGGCAATCACTCCATCCAAAACTCTCATGGAGCGTTCAACTTCAATTGTGAAATCTACGTGACCCGGTGTGTCGATAATGTTGATTTTGTGGTCTTTCCAGCTAGTGCTGATAGCGGCAGCAGTAATGGTAATTCCTCGCTCCCGCTCTTGCTCCATCCAGTCTGTTACAGTCGTTCCTTCATGGACTTCCCCAATCTTGTGAACGATACCGGAATAGAACAGGATTCTTTCTGTTGTTGTGGTCTTGCCCGCATCAATGTGGGCTGCAATACCTATATTTCGTGTTCTTTCAAGCGGGACGGTACGTGCCACGGCTACCTCCTTGGTTATTGCCGTAGATAAACTTTCTTTACTCTCTGTTAAGATTCTATACTTTTTTGTGGCAAAGCCACTGTTTTTGGATTGTAGGGGCGGGTTCTGTACATAATTTGTCTGTCAGATGCAGAAATTGTCTGCTAAACCCGCCCGTACTAGTAGCGATAGTGAGCAAACGCTTTATTCGCTTCTGCCATCCGGTGCGTTTCTTCCCGCTTCCGAATCGCACTCCCGGTTTCATTGGCTGCATCCATCAACTCATTTGCTAATCTATTAGCCATTGAGCGACCTGTTCTCGCACGAGAAAACTGGATTAACCAACGTAGTGCTAGAGTTGCTCCTCTATCTGAGCGAACTTCCATTGGTACTTGGTATGTCGCACCACCTACACGGCGAGCTTTTACCTCTACCAACGGCGTAGCATTTTTTACGGCTCGCTCAAAGGTTTCTAGAGGATCGGAACCAGTCCGTTCTTCTATGATCTTAAAAGCATCGTAAACAATGCTGGAAGCAACAGACTTTTTCCCACTCTTCATTACCCGCCGCACCATCATACTGACTAGGCGGCTGTTATATACCGGATCTGGCGGTACGGGACGTTTTTGAACAACTGAACGACGAGACATAATAAGCCTTCAACATGGACTTTAAAGATTTGGCTTTAGGCATGGAACTAAGCCATTAGCAATCGCGTAGCTTGCCGCTAGGCGTATCGATAGTATTTCCAAAGAAGCGATCTCCTTGGCAATTCACTAGGAAATTGCTAGGCGCTTTTCCTACTTTATGCCCTAACTTAATTCCCTAGTACCTTAAGCATGGGAATTTATATCTTAATTACTTGCCTGCTGGTTTGGGACGCTTAGTGCCATACTTGGAACGTCCCTGCTTGCGGTCTTTCACACCAGCAGTATCTAGAGTACCGCGAATAATGTGATATCTTACCCCAGGTAAATCTTTTACCCGACCACCCCGAATCATCACGACGGAGTGTTCTTGCAAATTATGTCCGATTCCGGGAATATATGCCGTTACCTCAAATCCAGAGGTTAGGCGCACTCTCGCCACTTTCCGTAGTGCCGAGTTTGGTTTTTTCGGAGTGGTTGTATATACTCTAGTACAAACACCGCGTCGTTGAGGGCAACTCTTCAACGCAGGTGACTTGGTTTTCTTACGCGCTTTTTGGCGTTCATCACGAATTAATTGTTGAATTGTGGGCATGACCTCTAGGGTACTGTCTTGGCTGTTTGGAATTAATCACAAATATTTATTATATCGATTTGAGTGGATTTGTGTCAATTACAGAAAAAGAATTACCACATCCACAAGTCGAACTGGCATTAGGGTTATGGAAACGAAAACCTCCACCCATCAAATCTTCAGTATAGTCTAGGGTGAGGCCATTAACATATTTTAAATTATTTTCTTCTACTACGATTTGTATACCTTGGCAATCATAAACTCGATCTTGAGATTGGATTGCTGCTGCGAACTCCAGCGTGTAGTATATCCCAGCACAGCCTCCAGGCTGGACACTCAGACGGAACTGAGAGTTGGATTGTTTTTGTTTAGTCATTAATCGCCTGATTTCGCTGGCGGCTGCTTTGCTGAGATTAATCATTGCTCTTACTTAGTGGAACTAGTACGGGAGTAATCGTCTTGGAAACGAACAATATCATCTTCTCCCAAATATTCCCCATTTTGCACTTCAATTAAAATCAAGGGAATCACCCCAGGATTTTCTAAACGGTGCAGAGCGCACTGAGGAACGTAAGTAGATTCATTGGGGCCAAGTAATTTTTCTTCTTCACCACAGGTGATTCTAGCTGTACCACAAACCACAATCCAGTGTTCGCTGCGGTGGTGGTGCATTTGTAAGCTCAGACGGTGCCCTGGTTTCACTTCAATTCGTTTAATTTTATAGCCCTTTCCTTCTTCCAAGGTAGTAAAAGAACCCCAAGGACGTAATTCTGTTGCTGCTACAGAGTTGGATGAATTTAAAGCTACCAAAGATGTGGTGGAAATTTCTTGAGCTTGCGCCATGATTTTAATTCCTTATAGTTTTTTATCCCGTTAGCAAGAGTTTTGCGTTGATTAATTGCGTTATTCGAGTGTGGTTATGTTTCAAACTTTAAACACCGAACTCACAAAATTCTTGATTAAGAAACAAGATATTTAATTGGAGTTCCGGTTACTGCCGTTGTCTCTAATAGGCAAACATAACACCACACTTAAGTGTTGTCACCTTTAAAATGCCCAGTTTAGGTGATTTACATTAAATCTTTAACGAAATAAGCGATCGCTTTAAATAAACTTTAAGTTCTCACTAATTAGGTTGCAGGAAAATACCTAGACCATTGTGTACGCGGGCAGCGGTGTTAGGTGAACGGTTAATCAGTTGACCACCCAGGTAAAGGCTTGTAGAGCTACCCCCGTCAAGGTTGAGAGCATCAACTGCTCCTAAAAGTTGGATAATTTGGGCCATTTCGCTGAGAGTTGGGCCAACTCCACCTGAGCGGTTGCCTACGGCGGCTATTAGTATAGTACCCATCCTGTTGGTAGCAATTACACTTCGATAGGCAGATTCTTTGATAAAAGAATCTCGAAATTGTTCGGCTTTACCATCAAGAACTATGCGACCATTTAAGAGTAAAATTGGCCCAGCACCAATGATGTTGGGATACCGGTTAAATTCAGATGGCGTAGTTTCAGTTTGGAAACTAATAGTTGTTCCTACAGGTAAGTAAATTTCTGGTTGCCAATTTAAGTTGCCGCGAATTGCCAAAATATAACCATTGCTGGGAATAGAAAGAGGATTTTGTCCTATTGTTGCTCCAGGGACAATGTTTTGTACTTGATTATTTGCAATGACAATTAAGGTTTCGTTGTTGGTTAAAGGACTGTAGACTGTTCCCCAGCGGGGAGTATAACGGGAGATTCCTGGTTGTATGTAACCGCTATTAGAATTAACTATGGGTAATTTTTGTCCGTTAGATGTAGTTAATGTTTCTTGGAGGCTAAGACGAGCGATTTTAAATTCGCTGTTATCGTTCCAAGCGATCGCACCTCGATTTAAAATCGGACTAGAAATCCAATTACCATCTTGACGAATTGCGCCTAAAGGTAATTGAGTATTTCGGTTAAAATAACCTCCATTAATTGCCGCAGCAACTTGAGCTTCTCTTGCTAATTTAACTAAAGGATTGATTCCGGTTATTGTTGGCGAATTTCCCCAAATTGGTCTTAATTTTAATCCTGGTTGACGGGGATTAATTTCTAATAAAGTTACAGGAAATCGAGAATTATTTAAATTAATAATTTTTTGTTTATAACGGATGCCAGGAGTCCAAAGAATATCTAATTCTTGTAAGACTTCGGCGGCTAAATCTATAACGATGCGATTAGGATTATTTAAAGTCCAAACGCGAGGGCGAAGATTTTTCGGGATACTCGTTTGTAGTAAAATTTGATTTTCTGTACTGGTTACTCTTAAAGTAGAATCGATCGCTTGAAATCGTTCTAAAAGTTCTGGATTTGCTTGAGCGTCAATTTTTACAGTTAAACTTTTGTGATCGGAAATTACTTGCCAAGGTGTAGAACGGTCTAAGTCTACAACTATTCTTTGTCCCCAATCTTGATTTCCGACGCGAATTTCTTGGATAGTTGCTGGGGTTGTGGTAATTTGTAGAGTCTCGCCTAAAGTTTGGATTTGCCAACCGGAGGTTTTAGCTAAATCGGTAATATCTAAATAACGATCTTGTCCGGTAAACTGTGTAGCTAAGACAAAAGGTTGAGTATTAGCAGAAAACCATTGGATTGGTTGGGTTTTCGGATCTAAACTACTTAATAACTCTAGTCCGATCGCCTGAATTAATCCAGCTTCACTAACCCCAACTCGCACCCCACCCGTTGCAGAAGTTCCCCACTGTTTCCAAGGAAAAGGAAAACTGCGACCATTAACAGAAATTTGATTACCAGCAGAACTAGAGATTAGGGACTCAGAAAGGCAGAAGGCAGAAGAAAGTGTTGAGCTAGAGAAACAGTCCTTAGCTTCGTCTGCCGCCCTGCACCCCTGCACCCCTGCACCCCTGCATCCCTGCACTGCCGCCTCTACCGGAAAATCAGGATGTAAGGTATTTACACTCACCCAAATGGGGGTAGCGACAAAGGGAATGGTACTGAAAAAGTTAAATAGGAGATTTTTGGAGAGAGCTTTCACGATGTCAATAGTCAGGGAATGATGACGTTATTTACAATAATTTTTGAGCAGGACGCTACATTTGTGATATAGACAGATCGGGAGAGTAAAGATGCTTTTAGCTGCGGCTTGGAGTTCCTTATGAACAAAAACTCTAGCTGATAAAGGATACCAAATTAGGTGTTGCTTGCGTACAACTTTTTTTATAGAATCTTAAACATCTGTCGCAAGTGAGTCGCTGTACTTTGGCTATCAAGAGAGCTTCTTGAATTAAGTGAATCCAATTGCAGTTTTTATTTGTTTAGAAGTTGTTCTTAGGTCGATTTACTTTTTTAAGATCTTAAAAGAACGAAATGAGTATCTAAATTAATTCAACCCTGGATCGGGATTAAAGGATTTGAGGATTTCGGGATTGATTCTGAAGTATGTAGAGACGTTGTATACAACGTCTCTACATAAAACCTCTAAATCTTGTTAATCCAAAAATTATGGTCGAGTTTTGAATTGTTTAATTTTTGCCGAAACATTCACGTCAATCAAGAAAGTAGTAACAGATGAGTCAATCCATGAATCAGAGAATTTCGCAGGAAAATACTTTGCTAAACGAATCAAATCAACTATCTAATGTTGGCTATTTGGGTCAACCTTGGTTAGTAGAAGAAAGAGATGCTTGTGGTGTTGGTTTTATTGCTAATCAGGATGGACACGCTAGCCATGATATTGTGGATAAAGCGTTATCTGCTCTAGCCTGTTTGGAACATAGAGGCGGTTGTAGTGCAGATTATGACTCTGGAGATGGGGCGGGAGTCATGACTGCGATTCCTTGGGATTTGTTGCAGGATTGGTTAGGTGGTGAAACTGACAAATCTCGCTTGGCTGTGGGTATGGTTTTCTTGCCACCAGAAGCGCAGAAAGCATCAATTGTCCGTCATGTAATTGAACGGGTTTTAGCAGAGGAAAAGCTGACGTTAGTTGCTTGGCGAAAAGTTCCTGTGGAAACTGATGTTTTAGGGATTCAAGCTAGGGAAAATCAGCCAAAAATTGAGCAGTTAATTGTTAAGTCTGAGGCGCTGCAAGGGGATGAATTAGAGCGACATTTGTATTTAGTGCGGCGGCGAATTGGGAAAAGATTAGAAACGGAAACTTCTTTGAAATGGCCTGACGATCTGTATATTTGTTCTTTTTCTTGCCGGACGATTGTTTATAAAGGCATGGTTCGATCGGCAGTATTGGCAGAATTTTATACAGATTTGAAAAACCCAGAATATAAGAGTAATTTCGCCGTTTACCATCGTCGTTTTAGCACCAATACTATGCCTAAATGGCCTTTGGCTCAACCAATGCGGTTGTTGGGGCATAATGGGGAAATTAATACTTTGTTGGGCAATATTAACTGGATGATGGCGCGAAAATCAGAGTTGGCGCATCCAGTTTGGGGAGAAAATATTGCTGATTTAAAACCTTCTGTGGATGCGAAAAATAGTGATTCGGCAAATTTGGATAATGTTTTAGAATTGCTGGTGCGTTCTGGGCGTTCTCCAATGGAATCATTAATGATTATGGTGCCAGAGGCTTATAAAAATCAGCCGGATTTGTTAGAACATCAAGAAATTGTTGATTTTTACGAGTATTACAGCGGTTTGCAGGAAGCTTGGGATGGTCCGGCGCTGTTAGTATTTAGTGATGGGAAACAGGTGGGTGCTACACTCGATCGCAACGGCTTAAGACCCGCCCGATTTCTGATTACTAAAGATGGCTGCATTATTGTGGCTTCAGAAGCTGGTGTGGTTGATGTTCCTGAAGCAGAAATTCTGGAAAAAGGTCGCCTGGGGCCTGGGCAAATGATTGCAGTCGATCTAGAATCTCAGGAAGTTCTGAAAAATTGGGAACTGAAGACTAGAATTGCTCAACATCATCCTTACGGTGAATGGTTGAAAAATCGGCAAGTTTTACAATCTCAACCTTTCCCAGAAACTCGCTTGTTGGACGATCGAGATTTGCTGCGTTGGCAGTCGGCTTTTGGTTATACGATCGAAGATGTAGAAATGATTATCGAGGAAATGGCAGCAAATGCCAAGGAACCGACTTTCTGCATGGGTGATGACATTCCTTTGGCGATTCTTTCGGGTCGTCCCCATTTACTCTACAATTATTTTAAGCAACGTTTTGCTCAGGTTACTAATCCTTCGATCGATCCCTTGCGGGAAAAATTGGTAATGTCTTTGAGCATGACTTTGGGCGAACGGGGTAATATTTTAGAAGCCAACCCAGAGTATGCGAAAAAGTTATTAATTCAGTCTCCGGTTTTGAGTGAAACTGATTTGGATGCCGTAAGGAATTCGGGTTTTGTAAGGGCGGGTTTAGGAGATAACTCTGTTAACACAGCCGAAAATTCTACAACAAAACCCGCCCCTACAGCTACTTTGTCTACACTTTATCCCGTAGCTTCTGGTCCTGATGGTTTGAAAGCTGCTGTTAATAAACTTTGCCTTGATGCAGATGCAGCAGTGAAATCTGGCGCGAAGATTTTGATTTTAAGTGACAGGACAGATGGAGGAATTAGTGCCGATTGTACTTATATTCCGACCTTGTTGGCTATGGGGGCAGTTCACCATCATTTGATTGGTGAAGGATTGCGGATGAAAGTATCGATCGTGATTGATACAGCACAATGTTGGAGTACCCATCATTTTGCTTGTTTAATTGGTTATGGTGCGGCGGCTGTTTGTCCTTATTTAGCTTTTGAATCTGTGCGGAGTTGGTGGTCAAATCCCAAGACTCAAAGCATGATGGAACGAGGGAAAATTGCTGCTTGTACTTTGGAAAAAGCGCAAGCTAATTATAAAAAAGCTGTGGAAGATGGCTTGTTGAAGATTCTCTCGAAGATGGGAATTTCGCTGCTTTCTTCTTACCAAGGAGCACAAATTTTTGAAGCAATTGGAATTGGCCCAGAATTATTAGAATTAGGATTCAAGGGTACAGCTTCTCGGATTGGTGGTTTAACTGTGAAAGAATTGGCATCGGAAGTGATGTCTTTCCACAGTAAAGCTTTCCCAGAATTAACAATTAAGAAACTGGAAAACTTCGGTTTTGTGCAGTTCCGTCCGGGTGGTGAATATCACATGAACTCGCCGGAAATGGCTAAAGCTTTGCATAAAGCAGTAGCAGAATATAAAGCTGTAGAGACGTTGCATGCAACGTCTCTACCCCAGTCCCCAGTCCCCAGTCCCCAGTCCCCTTCTAATTACTATGAACTGTATCGGAAAATTCTCAGCGAACGTCCGGTTACGGCTTTGCGGGATTTGTTAGAGTTTGAGAGCGATCGCCCTTCAATCCCGATTGAAGAGGTAGAATCTGCCCAGGAGATTATGAAGCGATTTGCCACTGGGGGAATGTCTTTGGGTGCTTTGTCACCGGAGGCGCATGAGACTTTGGCGATCGCCATGAACCGAATTGGTGGTAAATCTAATTCTGGGGAAGGTGGAGAAGATCCGAAGCGTTACAAGATTCTCCATGATGTAGACGAAAATGGATTGTCGCCTACTTTCCCGCATTTGAAAGGTTTGCGGAATGGGGATACTGCTTCTAGTGCGATTAAACAGGTGGCTTCTGGTCGTTTTGGCGTAACTCCAGAATACTTGATGAGTGCCAAGCAAATTGAGATTAAGATTGCTCAAGGTGCCAAGCCCGGAGAAGGTGGACAGTTACCGGGTAAGAAGGTTAGTCCTTATATTGCGATGTTGCGGCGTTCTAAGCCGGGTGTGACTTTGATTTCTCCGCCTCCGCATCATGATATTTATTCGATCGAAGACCTAGCGCAGTTAATCTTTGATTTACACCAAATTAACCCCAAGGCTGCGGTTTCGGTGAAATTAGTGGCTGAAGTGGGGATTGGTACGATCGCTGCGGGTGTGGCTAAAGCTAACGCCGATATTATCCAAATTTCTGGTCATGACGGGGGGACTGGGGCTTCGCCTTTGTCTTCGATTAAACACGCCGGAAGTCCTTGGGAGTTGGGTTTAATTGAAGTCCATCGGGTGTTGATGGAAAATCAATTGCGTTCCAGAGTGATTTTACGAGTTGATGGTGGCTTTAAAACTGGCTGGGATGTAGTGATGGGTGCCTTGATGGGTGGCGAGGAATATGGCTTTGGATCGATCGCGATGATCGCTGAGGGCTGTATTATGGCGCGGATCTGTCACACTAATAATTGCCCGGTTGGTGTAGCGACTCAGCAGGAACAACTGCGGAAACGGTTTTCTGGTGTGCCGGAGAATGTGGTGAATTTCTTCTATTATGTAGCCGAAGAAGTGCGATCGATCTTGGCAAAACTCGGCTATCACACTCTCAATGACTTGATTGGTCGGGCTGATTTGTTGAAAATGCGGGAAGATGTTCAACTGGCGAAGACAGAACATTTGGATTTATCTTACCTGTTGGCTTTACCGGATACTAGAGTCGATCGCAGTTGGTTGTCACATGAAGAAGTACATACCAATGGCCCAGTTTTAGACGATCGACTTTTAGCAGATCCCGAAATTGCGGCAGCGATTACGCACTCTTCTGAGGTGACTAAAGATGTCGGGGTGGTAAATACTGACCGGACTTTCGGGACTCGGATTGCGGGTGCGATCGCTTCAACTTACGGTAATACTGGATTTGAAGGTCGAATTACGCTCAATTTAACGGGTAGTGTCGGTCAAAGCTTCGGCGCTTTCAATTTGCCAGGAGTAATCTTGAATTTGTCAGGTGAGGCAAATGATTATGTCGGTAAAGGAATGCACGGTGGAGAGATCGTTATTAAGCCATCAGAGTCAGCTACTTACGATGCGTCAGCCAATGTGATTGTCGGTAATACTTGCCTTTATGGGGCAACTGGTGGCGTATTGTACGCTTGCGGTCAAGCTGGGGAACGTTTTGCAGTGCGGAACTCAGCGGCTAAAGCAGTGATTGAAGGTGCTGGCGACCACTGTTGTGAATACATGACTGGTGGTGTAATTGTGGTTTTGGGTAAAGTAGGTCGCAATGTCGGCGCTGGGATGACAGGCGGTTTGGCTTATTTCTTAGATGAAGATGGTAGTTTTTCTCAGAAAGTTAACCCGGAAATTGTTAAAGTCCAACGGGTGTTAACTGCTGCTGGGGAAGCGCAGTTAAAGGAATTGATTGCTGCTCATGCCGATCGCACTGACAGCAAAAAAGCGAAACTAATTCTAGAAAATTGGCAGTCTTATCTGCCGATGTTCTGGCAAGTAGTTCCGCCTTCGGAAGCTGATTCTCCTGAAGCTAACCCAGAAGCAACGGCAGATAAGGTTCTCAGTTCAGTTTAGGGACTGGGGACTGGGGAGAAGTTTCTTAATTTACATCAACAACTCTCCCCTGCTCCCCTGCTCCCCTGCTCCCCTGCTCCTCTTCTTTGTGTCCTTGTCCCACCGAAGTGCCTTTGCTTTCTTCCATTGTTAGCAGTTCGGGAACGGTGACGAATTTGTAGCCTTGTTTTTTCAGGGAGTTGATGATGATTGGTAGGGCTTGAACGGTGCGTTGGCGATCGCCTCCACCATCGTGCATTAGGATCATGCCTCCAGGTTTGGCGCTGTTAAGAACCTTTTGAACCATCGTATTTACAGAAATTCTTCGGGCATAATCTGTAGAATCAGCTGACCACATCAATACAGCATATTTGTGTGAGAGGGCGTAACCTGCTGGCCCATTGGTCAAAATTCCGCCTGGGGGACGAAAAAGCGTGGTTCTTACTTTCGTGGTGCTTTCGATAATTGCTGCGGTATCCTCAATTTCGTGGGAGGCAAGGGTTTGACTCATTCTCCGGTAGGAGTGATTCCAAGTGTGATTGCCGATCGCATGACCCTCTGCAACTACTTGTAAGCCAATCTCAGGAAATGCCTTCAGATTTCGCCCAATCCAGAAAAATGTTGCCTTAATATCATTTTTCTTAAGTATTTCTAGAATTTTTTGCGTATATTTCGGCCAAGGGCCATCATCAAATGTCAAGGCAATGACTTTATTTTGCGCCGCCACATGAACTTCTTTGAGAGTTTTTCCCTGAAAGTTGGCAGGTGGGTTAAAAGCTTGCGGTTCTAGTTTGTTTTTGTCAACAACGGGAACTTTTTCCCGATCGCCTAGCTTTAGTTGTGACTTTTGCTTCTCTTTTTTCTCTGTATCCAAATCATTTATTGGTAAATGTGGTGTTGCTGTTACTACGGGATGATTCTGGTAAGGTACTGGCTGACGGTAGTGATTAATTGACAGGCTCAAACCAATGACAAAACTAAAAACAGCACCGCACAAAGTCATAAAAGTGAAAGCCCGCAAGTTTCTGCGACTAACCTTGATCATTTGATTCTTTTTACACTCCTCATTATAAAATTGAAATGTTCAGCGTCTTTGTATAACCACAAACTTTTAGGAAAAAGCACTGAGTTTGCTTGAGCTAGATAATTCTGTCATGCCAGAAGCTGAAACAACAAAAAGTTATTTGATATAAGTTATACACATAAAATTGCCCAAATTACTATAAGTGGGAAATAAATTTAGAAAAAATGGCAAAAGCATCTGACTTACGTCGTCATAGGTCAAGAAACCTGATTTTTCGTTACTACTTTGACTCTAAAATAACGGAATTACGTTAAAAAAATGGGTTTGGAGTGTAAATCCTCAAAGAATTTCCGCAGAGGAAAGAATAAGATAAAAAAATCTATAGAACTTACGCACTCAGATCCTCCAACCCCCTTACCAAGGGGGCTTGAGAAATTCCCCCCTTTGGTAAGGGGGGCTAGGGGGGATCTGGGTTTCAGGCTGAGAGTGCGTAAGTCTTAAAATCTATAGAACTTACGCACTCAGATCCCCCAACCCCCTTACCAAGGGGGCTTGAGAAATTCCCCCCTTTGGTAAGGGGGGCTAGGGGGGATCTGGGTTTCAGGCTGAGAGTGCGTAAGTCTTAATCTAGACCCCCGGCGACTTTTAAAAGGTCGGAGATCTAGGCAAAGAGTTCTAAATTGCTAGTGGTTGGTTTTTTCCCAGTAGAGGCTAGCAATTTGCTCAGTAACTTGGGTAATGCTTAAGCCATCGGTTTGAATTTCGATCGCATCAGCAGCTTTTTGCAGAGGTGCAATATCACGGTTGCTATCTTTCCAATCGCGTTCCGAAAGGTCTTTTTGCATTTTTTCTAAACTGAGTTCCGCCTCGCCTGATGCCAGTAAATCAGCACGACGGCGACGGGCACGTTCTGCGACTGATGCCGTTAAGAAAATCTTGAGTTCCGCATCGGGGAAAACATGAGTTCCAATATCTCGACCTTCGGCAACTAATCCGCCTTTTTCACCCCATTGTTGCTGTTGTTGAACTAATACGTCACGAACAGCTTTTTGGGCTGCGATCGCAGAAACATTAGAAGTTACTTCTACAGAGCGAATTTCTTGAGTACATTCTTGACCGTTAATCCACACCCGCACCCCGGTTTGGGGGTCGTCACTCATGCGGAGATCGATTTGAGCAGTACTAGCAATTTCTGTCACTCCTGGTCGATCGTCAACAGAAATACCTGATTTCAAGACTAACCAAGTTAAAGCTCGGTACATTGCACCCGTATCCAGATATAGTAGTCCCAAAGTTTGGGCTACCGATCTGGCTACCGTAGATTTTCCTGCACCCGCTGGGCCATCAATAGCCACAATGGGCAGACGTTTGTCAAGAAGAATATTATCGATGAGACGGGTAGAACCCAACCTCGCTGCGATCGCCAACAGTCCAACCTCCTCAATTTCTGTTAAAGGTTTTAGTGTATTTGGATGTACCAACTCCACATATTCTGTCTGAAGAGAAGATACCCTTGCTAATTGTGCCTTAACAATGGCAATTAGCTGCTGACTTTTTACTTCTCCTTTATGAAAAGCGATTTCTGCTTGTTTTAGTCCTTGATATAAAATCGTGGCTTCTGCTTTTTGTTCGGGGGTCAAGTATTGATTGCGAGAACTTAACGCTAGTCCAGAAGGTTCCCGAATAATCGGACAACCGACAATTTTCATCGGGAAATTCAAGTCCTGTACCATGCGGCGAATAATCGCTAGTTGCTGCGCGTCCTTCTGACCAAAATAAGCTTTGTCCGGTTGTACTATGTTGAATAACTTAGCCACAATGGTAGTTACGCCTGGGAAATGTCCCAAACGCGATCGTCCACACATCACAGAAATCATTGCCGCTGGTGGGATGACTTCTGTTACGGGTAAAGAACTTTCCTCTGGTGTAACTTTTGCCAGGGGAATTATTCCCAGTTCTGCTGGAGTAGGAGCAAAAATCACATCTACCCCAGCTGGTTCGCAAAATTGGCGATCGATCTCTAGTTGCCGGGGATACTTGTGAAAATCTTCTGTTGGCCCAAATTGTAGGGGATTGACAAAAATACTAACTACTACCAGATTATTTTCTTTTCGAGCTTTTTCAATCAAGCTGAGATGACCTGCGTGCAAAGCTCCCATCGTAGGAACCAAGCCAACTTCAAACTCAGAATTAGGTTGTCCAGCACGGGCTTGCCGCAGGTAGCAGCGCAGTGCCGCAACTGTAGTAAACAGGCGCACTTTGATTCCTTCAGGTTTCCACCGAATTTAGATCGATAGTAGTTTATAGCGAATCCGGCAGAAAAGACACTGTTGATGGGTGGAAATCGGGCAGGGGGGCAGGGGGGCAGGGGGGCAGGGGGGCAGAGGGGCAGGGGGGCAGAAGGCTTTTAAAAATTCTCCTTGTCCCCTTGTCTTTAGTTATTGGTGGCTACTTGTGGTTCACCTAAGACTTCGACGGTTACACGAGCTATTCCTGAGCTTGTTAGCCCGATCGTTCTAGCGGCGGCGGCGGAAAGGTCGATTATCCGACCTCTGGTGAATGGGCCGCGATCGTTAATTCTGACTACTACTGACAGACCATTTCTTAAGTTGGTCACTCTGACCATTGTGCCAAAGGGTAAGCTACGGTGAGCAGCTGTGAGGGAATTTTGGTTGTATCTTTCACCGTTGGCGGTCCGATTGCCGTGAAAACCGGGGCCATACCAAGAAGCAATCCCTCTGAGAATTGCTTTAATTGTGGGTTGAGTACGGAGAAATGCAACTTGTCCCGGCTGAGATTGCGGCGTAGGTTTACCGGGTATTTCGGTTAAGGGGGGAGCGTTGCCCATCAGTCGCCGGATTCTGTTGGTGGCTTGGAGGGCATCTTCAGCTAGGTTATTTGTGGTATCTGGCAGTCTGGTGTTTTCGGTGATTTCTACTAATTTTTCACCGTTGATTTTGATGATGTAGCGATCGCGATTAACCTTAGCTAATAACGCGGTTTTTTGATTGCTGGCTGTGTTTGCTTGTGCTTGTAATGTTTCTTCGTTACTGTTACTTACTTTGTTGCTTCCAGCGTAAGTAACTGTGATTTGACTAGCGTCGAGGTTTTCCCGATTTAGTTGGTTTAGCTTAGCGGCGATCGTACTGGCTCTTGCCGTTGGGTTGATCGTTACACTTTCAACTTGTGGGTTGCCACTCTGAGATGAAGTACCTTCTTTGACACTGCTGGACTCAACTGGGGAAGTACTAACAAAGGTTAAAACGGGGATGTCTCGTAAATAAAGGGTTGCAGCTTGACGACCTGCTATTTCATGAGCTTGAATTTTTGCGATTACCTGCTCTTGAGCATTACTTCCAGTCTTTGATTGAAACTCTCCGACTTTGATGGTGTCGGGTGGAGTATTGATTGGCGTTGAAGGTTGACTAGCAGCTGCCGCTGGCTTGTTTTCTGATTCCGTTCCCGCTACCTTGTTAGTTTCGGCATTGCAGGAAAGGGTTGTGCCCAGGGCAGTTGTTAGTATGGCAGCAGAAACGCCGCTCCAAAATCTTTGCTTCATAAGCTTTTGCTCTGTCGAGGTTAATATCGCTACTATTGAGGGCTGTGATTATTTGGTATCAGCACCAAGCCGAGAATTTTTCGGCTAACTTGTAGTCGATTTGTATTCGCTTTACTAAATTTTGCAACTGCAACAGATTACCATGAACTTTTAGAATTGGGGATCGGTATATGCCGGAATTTGCAATTCAGCAGTTCTGTACTAAACCATAAAATTTCAGTATAACTACTGGTATAATCTACGTTTCAAGCTTTTTTGACTGGAGAAGTATAAAACAAATTTTTATAGAATATTTATTAATTCATTTGGAATTGTTATCATAATTTGCCACCCTAAATTTAGGGGATAGGGGATAGGGGATAGGGGGTAGGGAATTGTCTTTTTCCCTAACACCTAAAATGTAAGACTTACCCCCTAATTAAGGGCGAAGATTGAATGAAGTGGGAGATTAATGAATGGATTATCGAGACGCAGGTGTAGATGTAGAGGCGGGTAGAGCTTTTGTCGATCGAATCCGCAGTTTGGTGAATAAAACCCATCGATCGGAAGTGATTGGTGGATTGGGTGGTTTTAGCGGTTTTTTTGCGTTACCCAGCGGGTATCGAGAACCTGTTTTAGTTTCGGGAACTGATGGGGTAGGTACGAAACTGAAGTTGGCTCATGATTTAAATTGCCACAATACTGTAGGCATTGATTTGGTAGCAATGTGTGTCAATGATGTGCTGACTTCTGGTGCGGAAGCTTTGTTTTTTTTGGATTATTTAGCGACGGGAAAGTTGGAAGCAGAACAACTGGCTGAGGTGGTGGCTGGTATTAGCCAAGGATGTGAAATGGCGGGGTGTAGTTTGTTAGGTGGGGAAACGGCGGAGATGCCGGGTTTTTATCCGCCTGGGGTGTATGATTTGGCGGGTTTTTGTGTGGGTGTGGTGGAAAAAAGCCAACTTTTGTCAGGTTCTCAGGTGGAAGTGGGGGATGTGGCGATCGGGTTAGCTTCTCAAGGTGTCCACAGTAATGGTTTTAGTTTGGTGCGAAAAATTGTTAATGATGGTGGGTTTAGTTGGAGCGATCGTCCAAAAGAATTAGGCGGTAAAAGTTTAGGTGAAGTATTACTAACTCCCACTCAAATTTATGTCAAACCTGTGTTAGCTGCAATTGCTTCGGGAATTGAAATTCATGGCATGGCGCATATTACAGGTGGCGGTTTACCAGAAAATTTACCTCGCTGTTTGGGTGCTAATCAATCAATTGAAATTATCCCGAATAGCTGGAATATTTTACCAATTTTTGAGTGGTTAGCTGCTGCTGGTAAAGTTACTCCTCAAGCAATGTTTGACACTTTTAATATGGGAATTGGCTTTGTAGTTTTGGTGAATCCAAAAGCACAAGAAGCAACTATCAAATGGTTTGAATCACAAAATATTGCTGCTTATTGCATTGGTAAAGTGATTCCTGGTACAGGTAATTTGATTGGTTTACCAGCGTAATTGTCGAAAAGGTTTAGACGATAATTTGTTTTTAATCCGTCTAAATTTCATCACTGAAACTACTATTGGACTGATTCATCAAAACCCGAATAATTTCTTCGGGATTGTTAGTATTAATTTGTAGTAACGCTGCCATTTGTTGCACTAATTCTGGGTCTTGTTGGAGTAATTCCCAAAGTTGTTCTAAGGAGATAGTTTGCGGTTGATCGGCAAAATTACCTGCTTCATCAACAGCAAGAAAAACAGTAGAGGAAGGGCTATAAGTTTCTGGTGTTTGTATTAATGGTTTTTCATGTTTTTGTAATAACTGAAAACCAATTTCACCTGCTGTATCGCTAATTTCTCCACAACCCATTTCGCCTAATGCTAACATTCTCATGGCTAATTCTTGGTTTGGGGCAGGTGAGGCGAGTAATCTTTCACCAAAGCTGCGTATCCATTGTATCCATTGAGTTTCGGTGGTGCGATCGTCTAATTCTGCGAAAAATTTTTCTACTTTTGGCGCTTGCCAACCATGAGCTATCCCTTCTAATAGCTGCATGAATAAAAACTCGTAATCAGCATTTTCTAATGGTTTGGGCGTTTGAGCTTGCTGTTTTATAGCTGCTAGGGAGGATTTGGATCTTCTGCTTCCACTGCGCCCAAACAATCTCTGAAAAAACTGCACTATTTTTTGCCAAATCCTTCCGATCATTACTATTTCCTTGGATGCGATTGTACTTTCGATTTTAGCCAATTACTACCAAAGGGCAGAGGGCAAGGAGGATAAAGGAAAATATTCTCCCCAGTCCCCAGTCCCCAGTCCCCAGTCCCCAGTCCCCAGTCCCCAGTCCCCAGTCCCCAGTCCCCAGTCCCCAGTCCCCAGTCCCCAGTCCCCAGTCCCCAGTCCCCAGTCCCCA